>JAFSRL010000179.1 GCA_017446125.1 Lachnospiraceae bacterium | reverse complement strand
TGATCCCTTGCATAGCCGCTGTCAAGCTCGACACCGTCCTGATATGCTCTGAGGTAGCAATCCAGATCATAGGAGCGGCTGCCGATGGAGCTCTTACCTAAATTCTCCACCTTATAATAGACACGTACCAAAATATCGCCGTTATAATTGGTTGTCGCTTCCGACTTGACAAACTCGATTGTATAGGTTGCTTCATCCGTCTGGATGCCCACGCCGCCGGGTAAGTCCTTCGTCCACTGCGGATCCGCGATGGTCGCGATTTCCAGTTCGTCCGGACGCTCCGAAGCAAAGCTTGCGGGAGACATGGTGAAGCTGAACTCCTTCGCGTTGCTGCCGAAGCCGTCGTAAATCCTGACATCAATATCGCCGCCCTGCGGATTGTACGCGTAAATTCTGGAGCAGCGGATGGTCACGCCGGGTCTGATGCTGCGGCGGTAGTTATCGTCTTCCAGCGCCTGATACTCCGAATTATATCCCACATAGGATGTGTTCAGCCGGATGCCGCCCTGCGTCACTTCGCTGTATACCGCATCGCTTGCAGCGATGGTCGTGTCCGTATTGTTCGTGAAATCGTAGAACAGGCGCACCGCGTCGCGTCCGTCAGAATCCGTAATCGCCTGCGCGGAAACGATTTCATAGACCGCGCCGTTAAAGTCTTCCTTCAGCCCGACATAGTCCGCAGTCGCAGAGCCCGAAGGCTTTGCCGGCTTCTCCGCAGGCTCTTCTTCCTTTTCGTCTTCCTTCGCGGTATCCGTGGTCTCCTCTTCTTCTGCCTTGCCGGAAGAGGTTCCCGCGTCCTCCGGAAGCTCCTCGTCCTTATAACGGAACGTGAAGGTGTACTCCTCGCCCTCGATGTCGATCGTGAATTCAATCTTACCGCCATCTAAGGTGTAGTCCGCTTCCTCACCGTCCAAGTCAAGAATCTTACCGTCTTCCCATTCCAGATCGTAGGTGTCATCGATCAGGTACAGTTCCCCCGCACCGTCCTCATCGAGCCAGAGGTAGATTCCGTCCTTCCCCTCGTCCCTGAGATCCTTGCGCTTGTAGCTGTCTTCCTCGGTTTCCATGGCATAGATCGTGTAATAGCCCATATCCTCGTAGGTTGCGCTATTGCCCTTCTTCTCGCCGCCGCCACCGCCGCCGCATGCGCTCAAGACAAACATCGCCGCCAGCGCAGCCGTGATTGCCTTCAGTGTGTGTTTCTTCATTTTGAGTGCCTGTTTTTTCATTGTCTTCCTCCTGTAAAAAAGCGAAAACGTACCGTTAAAGTTTCTTTCCGTACCACCCCTATAACCGTAAAGACTTTCAAAACGTCTCAAACAGCTCAATAAAAATTTCAAATGCAAGTATAACTGATAATTTCGTTCCGTGCAAAAGAATACATGTTTTGCTTGCATTTTCCCACTGAATTTGGTAGATTCTTGAATAGACACGCGTGTCATAAACACGTCACGGGAGGGTAAATCATCTTATGAACGAGATCCAACGGCATATCGACGCGGAATTCGAAAACAGCATTGACGACATTGTCAGGCGGTATACGGAGCTGTTAAAGCCGCTCTTACCTTTTCTGCCCTGGCTGAAAATGAATCTGGGACTGCGCGTCGCGCAGGACAACGGCGACGGGTCCATGCTCTTTCCGGTCTATGATGGGACGCTTTTGAACTTCGTCAAAACGGCACAGGCGAGCGAAATGATGAACCGCAACTACGTCTACACCTACACCAGAGAGCATTTGGAAACCGCCGAAGACGAGCTGCGTTTCATCGAGCGCGCGGAAATCCGGGACATGGAAGCGCTGGGCGACATCCTCTCCCGCTACATGCTCGAGGGCAACACCAAGGGGCGCGTCTGGAGCGAGGGCGTCACAAACGAGGTCTACTACACGCTTTTGACGAAAATGGAGTCGCTCATCCGCGCGTGGTCGAATTCGGACGAATTGATTAGCCTCGACAATTTGAAAATAATGGATGAATAACTGCGTGCGCAGAAGATAAACCGGAGGGAGT
>JAFSRL010000178.1 GCA_017446125.1 Lachnospiraceae bacterium | reverse complement strand
TCAATCGCCTGCAGCACCTCCTCCACTGTCTTACAGACATAGGAAGGCGCCGTCGCCATCCCCTCCGTATCGGAGAGGATTTTTAAGCCTACGGCATGCGAAGTCAAAAGCGCATCACGCGCATCCTCTGACACATCCTGCACGTTAAAGACAAAAAACGAAAGCCCGCGGTCACGCACCATCTGCGCGTCAAGCTGCCGCAAGGTTCCGGCCGCACAGTTTCTGGGGTTTGCAAAAATCTTTTTCCCCGCCGCCTCCTGGGCTGCATTCGTCCGCTCAAAATCCGCGTGCGACATATAGGCCTCGCCCCGCACCTCGAGATACGGATACGCGGTCTGCAGGTGCTGCACGACATCCGGGATCACGCGGGCATTGGCCGTGACATCCTCGCCCTGCAAGCCGTCGCCCCGGGTCTCCGCAAGTATGAGCTCGCCGTTCTCATACCGCAGGCTCATCGAGAGGCCGTCGATCTTTTGCTCGACGACAAAGACCGCATCCGGATGCATCGCCCTGACCTCATCGATCCACGCGGTCACATCCTCTTTTGTAAAGACATCCTCGATGGAGAGCATCGGCACGTTGTGTGTCACGATCACGCCTGCCTTGCGCTTCGCCGTTCCGCCGATGATCTGCGTCGGGGAATCGGCGCTCACCCAGTCGGGATGCTCTTTTTCCATCTGCTTTAAACGCCGCATGAGGGCGTCGTACTCCGCGTCGGAGATCTCCGGCGTGTCTTCGTTATAGTAGAGATCCATGTGGTGCTTGATCTCGGAAATAAGGGTCAGGTATTCTTCATACATAACAATTCCTCTAACTCTTCCGCTTCCTCATCCGTCAGATACCTCCACGCCCCCGGCTTCAGGTTACCGAGCGTGATGTTCATCACGCGCACGCGCTGCAGGCGCAGAACCTTCAGGCCGACTGCGTCACACATGCGGCGGATCTGGCGGTTCCAGCCCTGGGTCAGGACAAAGCGCAGGACGTGCACATCGCCGACTGCCTGCTTTCTGCCCCTGGGCGCTCTGAGCGGCAGGTCGCCGCCCGCGCGTACCTGGCGGACCGCCCTGTCCACCTCGGTCAGAAAGCGCGCCGCGTTCTCTCCCGTATACTCCTCCACCTCACAGGGCAGCGTCGTACGGTCGAGTTCCTTAAGATACACGCCGTTTTGCAGATGCATGATCTGCTCCTCAAGCGGATGCGCATCGTCCGCATGCCGCTTTACCGCAACCAGATATTCCTTTTCCTGCTTGAACTTACCGCGCGAAACGCGCTCGATGAGATCGCCGTCATTGGTAAAGAGCAAGAGCCCCTCCGAGTCACGGTCGAGTCTTCCGACGTACGACAGCCGGATCGGACGGTCATTCACATAGACCTGCACGTCCTCATAGACCGTGCGGTCCGCATACACATCTCGTGTCGTGCAGGTGGTTCCCTTGGGCTTGTTGTAGGCAACGAGCAACCGCTCCCGCATCGGCCGCACCGGAACGCCGTCCACGGTCACCAGGTCATGATAGTCCACTTTGGCGCCGCCCGAAGCCACCTCACCGTTTAACAGGACACGACCGCTCAATAACAGGACATCTGCTTCCCGTCTGGAGCAGATGCCGCAAGATGCAAGATATTTGTTGATTCTGACCGGGTTGTCTATAACGAAACCTTGCGCAGCTTGGAAAGCGCGTCCTCTTCAATCACAATGTTCATGTGCTCTCTGATATACAGGATCTCACGCGGGGCGGTCGTCACATAATCCCCGTACTCATAGCCGATCGTAAACATGGATGCAAAGACCAGCTCCGCCTCCTCGCCGAGCGTCAGGATCAGATGATAGGGCCCCTTGTCGTCGCGGTACAGGGCGCTTAAGACCTTGACGCTCTCCGGAATCTTGTGCGCGAACCGGATCACGTCATGCATGCTGTCAAAGGCAAAAACATACTCGTGGAACAAAAGACGCTTCGACTCGTCTAAAAGCGCATGCTTGCCGCGCTTGCGCTTGCTCTTGGTGTCCGTTTCCTGCGCGTCGCTCAAGGCCTTTTGATGATCGATCATCTGCTTGAACATCTCGGTGAAATCCTTAAAGTTCGCGACAAAGTCCTTCAACCGGTCGATCCGCTCCTCCTCCGGCGCGTCTCCGATCTCTTTTAAAATCCGCTCCGGCAGGTGCACGCCCAGCCGCTCCGTAATCATCTCAAGCGCGTCGCGTAAGTTGCCCGCGGGATTCTCCGAGATGGTCAGCGAGATCGTTCCGTCGGAGAGCATGATGGCCTGCATCGAGGTCATGTTGCCGACAGGATGATAGCCGACCTCCTCCGAGGCGCGCGTGAGGATCAGCTTCAGGAAATCCATCGCGTCCTCTTTTTTGGTCAAAAGATCTTCTAACCGGAGTCCCTGTTCGTCCAGATCCTCTTCGGTAATGATGCAATTCACTGTCTGATAATCGATTCTCGTAATCTTCATGTCTTTTCTTCCACGTTGATATGATTTAACACCAGATACAGCAGGCGGTAGAGCTGCTCGAACTCTTCCTTTTTCAGGTTCACACAGCCCGCGATGTGCGGATAGATGTCGACCGCCTCATCGCGCAGCGCCATGCCGCGTTCCGTAATCGTCACCTCCAGGTTGCGCTCGTCCTGCGCGGAGCGTTCCCTGCGGATATAGCCTTTGTTTTCAAGCTTCTTCAAAACCGGCGTGAGTGTGCCGGAGTCCAAAAACAGGTTCTGTCCGAGTGTCTTGACATTGACCTTTTCTTTTTCCCACATGACCATCATCGTAATGTACTGGGTGTAGGTTAAATCCAGCCGGTCCAGATACGGCTTGTACTTGCGGATGATCTCCTTGGAACAGGCGTAAAGCGGAAAACACAACTGGTTTTCCAGCATAATGTTGCCATACCGTTCTTCCTTTGTCTCACTCATCTTGCGTATACCCCTTTATTCT
>JAFSRL010000022.1 GCA_017446125.1 Lachnospiraceae bacterium | reverse complement strand
GATCTATGATCTCGACGGCAAAAGGACGATCGTTTTGGGCGGCGCGTATTCCGTTGACAAGTTTTACCGCCTGAAGATGGGATATCCCTGGTTTGCGGATGAGCAGCCCTCGGACGAGATCAAGGCGTATGCCGAAGCGCTGCTGGAAAAAGCGGGCTGGGAGGTCGACACCGTTTTCTCCCACACGACGCCGATGAAGTACGTCCCGCGGGATATGTTCTTACAGACGATCGACCAGAGCCTGGTGGATGATTCCACCGAGGAGTGGCTGGATACGATTGAGGACAGACTGACCTACCGCAGGTGGTATGCCGGTCACTTCCATTGCGAGAGGACAATCGACAACTTCCGTATCCTCTTTCATGATTTCATTGAGATGGGTTGATGTGCGTTCTTACGGCGCGTGAAAGTAAAAGCCGGTTGAGAAGGGGCGCGACGCGCCCTTTTCCAATGCCGCGAGATAGGAGGGAATAGCACGCGCATAGCTTTCAGGATCCGCGCAGCAGGTATCAATCGCTTCACGGTAGACCTCCGTGACCTTTTTCACATAGGTCGCGGTCTTGGTGCGTCCCTCGATCTTAAAGGCATCGACGCCGGCTGCGATCAGCTCCGGGATGTGCGCCACCATACACAGATCCTCCGAGGCAAAGATCTGCGTGCCGCTTAAATCCTCCGACACCGGAAGGTACTGCCCGGGGCGTTTTTCCTCCATGACCGTATAGTTCCAGCGGCAGCTCTGCGTGCAGAAACCCTCATTGGCGTCACGCCCGGTTAAGTACTTGCTCAGGTGACAGCGTCCGGAGTATGCCATGCACATCGCGCCGTGCACAAAGCACTCAATCTCCATGTCCTCAGGGATGACGCGCTTAATCTGCGCAATCTCATCAAGTGAGAGTTCTCTTGCCGCAACGATTCGCCTGACGCCCAGATCATACCAGAAGAGAAAGGTCTCGTGATTCACATTATTGGCCTGCGTCGAGATGTGGACGGGAAGCGCGGGACACAGGCGTCTTGCCATCATAAAGACACCGGTATCCGCAACGATCAGCGCATCCGGCGCGACCTCGTTTAACGCTTCGAGAAAACGTGACACTTCGTTCAGCCCATCCTCATGAACAAAGGCATTGACCGTGACGTACACCTTGCGACCGTTTTCGTGCACCTTCAAAACCGCCTCCCTCATTTCGGGGAGTGTAAAGTTGTGCGCCTTTGCCCTTAAGGAAAAAACCTCGCCGCCCAGATAGACCGCATCCGCACCGCCATCGATGGCGGCAAGGAGGGCGTCCATGGAACCGGCGGGAATGACGAGTTCTGGTTTTTGCATAAAGAACCCCTTAGAGCTTGTTCTTTAATACATCCGGATTGAGCGCGTACTGCAACGCCTTGTCCGCGGTGATAATCTTGTTCTGATACAGATGCAGAATGGAATCGTCCATCGTGATCATGCCGTGCTCCTTCGAGGTCTGGATGGTTGTGGCGAGCTGGTGCGCCTTGCCCTCGCGGATCTGGCTTCTGACGGCGGTGGTCGCAAACAGCACCTCAAACGCGGCGGCACGTGTTTCCCCGTCCGCGGTCGGAATGAGCTGCTGCGAGATGATGGCGGTTAAAACGCTCGCAAGCTGGATGCGGATCTGTTGCTGCTTCTGCTCCGGAAAGACATCGATGATACGGTCGACACTGTTTGCGGCACCCAGGGTATGCAGGGTGGAAAGCACAAGATGTCCGGTCTCCGCCGCGGTAATCGCGGTTCCCATGGTTTCCGCGTCACGCATTTCCCCGACCATGATAACGTTGGGGTCCTCCCGCAGTGCCGCGCGCAGCGCGTCCGAGTAATTGTGCGCGTCCAGTCCGATCTCGCGCTGGTTGATGATCGACTTGTTGTGCCGGTATAGGAATTCTATTGGGTCCTCCAACGTAATCACATGCGCGTCACGGTTGTTGTTGATCAGATCGATGAGTGCCGCGAGCGTCGTGGACTTGCCGTGTCCCGTGGGACCGGTGACAAGCACGAGCCCGCTTTCCTGCTTGTACAGATCGATGACCGGCTGCGGAATCCCTAAGGTGGCAGGATCCGGCACACGCGTTGCGACCAGGCGGATTGCAAGCGCGTAGGAGCCGCGCTGGCGGAAGATGTTCACGCGGAACCGTCCGACATCGCGGATGGAGTAGGAGGTGTCGATCTGACCGCGTTCCTCCAACAGCTCTCTTTGGCGCTCGCCCATAATCGCGTCCGCGATTGCCTTGGTGTCCGGCGGCATGAGACGCTCATATTTTTCCATCTCTTTCAAGGTGCCGTTCACGCGCATCTTGGGCGGAATGCCCACGGTGATGTGCACATCGCTGGCGCCTTCCTCAATCGCTGTTTTTAAAATCGCATCAACTGATACTGCGGACATGGTGTTCCTCCTTTATTCATCGAACAGGAATCTTGCGAGCGCGTAGTTGCTCACATTCACCCCGGTCGGTGTCAGACAGATTTGATCTCCGTTCACGGCAAGCAGCCCGTCCTTAGTTAACTCGTCGATTGCTTTTGCGTAAATCCTGCGGATCGGGTGGCCGAAGGTTTTTTCGAAGTCGCTTGCACGGATGCCTTCAATCATGCGCAGCCCGAGGAACATGTACTCCTCCATCCGCGCATGGTAATCGAGTTCTTCGACATCCTCGCGGATGGTTTTCGGATCGCCGTTTGCGGCGATGTAGGCATCGAAGTCCTCCGTGTTGCGAAAGCGCGTCTCGCAAATGAGGGAAGCCGCACCCAGACCGGTGCCCAGGTACTCGCCCCTTGTCCAGTATACTACATTATGGCGGCACCTGTAACCGTCCAGACAGTAGTTGGAAATCTCGTAATGCTCATAACCGTGCTCCTTCAAGTAGCGCGTCGTCTCCTGATACATCTCCAGCGACAAATCCTCATCGCGCACCTCCTCCGAGTATTCCTCGTAGAAGGGCGTGCCCTCCTCCAGAATCAGGGAGTATGCGGAGATATGCTCCGGAGCAAGCGCAACCACCTGCGTCACGGAGTCCATGTAGCTGTCGAAGGTCTGGTCCGGCAGGGCGCTCATCAGGTCGATGTTGATGTTTTGAAAGCCCGCGGCCCTTGCCGCCTTGAAGGTCGCAATCACATCCTCCTTCGTGTGGATGCGTCCGAGCGTCTGCAATTCCTCTTCCTGCATGGACTGACAGCCGATGCTGATGCGGTTGATGCCCGCATGATGATAAACGCGCAGCTTTTCCTCCGACACAGTACCGGGATTGACCTCGATGGAACATTCCGCGTCGTTTGACAACGCATAGTGCGTGCGTACAAGCGTAAGAATTCGTTCAATGTAAGTCTCGTTCACGGCAGAAGGGGTCCCGCCGCCGAAAAAGATGCTGACAACCTCATAGTCGCCTTTGTCTTTTCCGAAGGCGAGAGAGTGTGCGCTCAATTCATTTTCCAGGGCCGCAAAATATGCCGCATGGGCACCGTCATCCGCGGGAAACGAAAGGAAGTCGCAGTAGTCGCACTTCTGAATGCAGAACGGAATATGCACGTACAAAGACAATGGTTTCATAATTAATATGATACCACGATAAGTTGAGGAAAACACGAAAAAATAGTAAAATATGGGTTGTTACATGATAGGAGGAAGGTATGGCCATCGTCGGAGCAATCATGGTACCGCACCCGCCGCTCATCGTACCGGAAGTGGGCAGGGGGGAAGAGGCAATCATTGAAGAGACAACACGGGCGTATGAAGAGGCGGCGAACACCGTACGCGACCTCGCGCCGGAGACCATCGTCTTGAGCACACCGCATTCGGTGATGTATTCCGATTACTTTCACATTTCACCCGGAAAAAGCGCACGCGGCGACCTGCGGCAGTTTCGTGCCGGTCACGTGATGATTGAGGCGCTTTATGATACGGAGCTTGTTAAGGAAATCTGCAGGATTGCGGATGAAAAGCATTTTCCCGCCGGCGTGATGGGCGAAAAGGACGCGCGGCTCGACCACGGCACGATGGTGCCGCTGACCTTTATCAACAAGGTCTATCCCCGCTACCGTCTGGTGAGAATCGGTTTGTCCGGTCTCACGCTGCCGGATCACTACCGGATCGGGCAGATGATTGCGCAGGCGGCGAAAAACACCTCGAGGCGCGTGGTCTATGTCGCGAGCGGCGACCTTTCCCACAAGCTGCAGGAGGACGGACCCTACGGCTTCGATCCGGCAGGTCCCGTATATGATGAGAAAATCATGGACGTCTGCGGCAGGGCGGCGTTTGACGAGCTGTTTGATTTTTCCGAAGAGCTGTGTGACAAGGCAAGCGAATGCGGGCACCGTTCCTTTGTGATGATGGCGGGCGCCCTGGATGTGTGCGCGGTACAGACAAAGAAGCTTTCGCATCAGGATGTGACGGGCGTGGGCTACGGCATCTGCACCTATGTTGTGACGGGTCCCGATCCTTCCCGCAACTTCCTAACCAAATGGGAGAGCAGGCGCAGGGAAGAACTTGACGAGCGCAAGGCACGCGAGGACGCATACGTTAAGCTCGCCAGACATTCGATCGAAACCTATATCCGTACCGGTTCGCGGGCGACGCTTCCGGAGAATGTGGCAAAGGAAATGCTCACAGAGCAGGCGGGCGTGTTTGTCTCCCTGAAAAAGGAGGGACGGCTGCGCGGTTGTATCGGAACAATCGGACCCACGCAGGATTCCGTGGCGGAAGAGATTTTGGAGAACGCGGTTTCCGCGGCGGTCTATGATTCCAGGTTCCGTCCGGTGACGGAGGAAGAGCTCGACAAGCTCGAATACAGCGTGGATGTTTTGGGCAAGGCGCAGGTGATTGAAAGCGAAAAGGAGCTGGATGTCAAACGCTACGGCGTGATTGTGACGAAGGGTCGAAAGCGCGGACTGCTTCTGCCAAACTTGGACGGAGTGGACGACATCTTCACCCAGGTTGCCATCGCAAAGCAGAAGGCGGGAATCGACATCAACGACAATGACGTGACCCTCGAGCGCATTGAGGTCATCCGGCATTATTAGAAGGACGCGGTTACGCGTTTACGACAACACGCAGCACACGCACATCGGGCTCGTTTTTTGTGCACAGGCTAAAGGAATAGTCCGGAATCTCGATGGGATACAAGAGCGAGGCACCGTCCGGCTCGATGACACCCTGCAAGGGGGCGCCGGGCGTATACCGCAGCTGCGCGCTGAAGTCGTCGAAGGGACGGAAGAGTCCCTCGCCCGTATACTTGACGAAGGCTTCCTTTGCGGACCAGAGGTCATGAAAGACATGCAGGGCATGCTCCTCGGAGGTCTTGCTCCGTGCGGCACGCAGAAAGGAAACCTCTTCTTCCGTAAAGAAGCGCTCCGCGATGCGCATGTAGTTTGCGGGCCGGTGGTACTGGACATCCATGCCGGATTCCTCGTCCCCGATGGAAAGCGCGGCAACGGTCCCGGAATGTGAGATGCTAAAGGGCAGGTCGTTTAACCCGCGCAAAGAAGGCTTTCCGTACTCGCCCGTGTCGTAGGTGAGCTTTAATGGCTCATAGAGTAAGAGGAAGTCATCATAGTTTAAGAAGGCGATGCCGTCGTCTCCGGTGGAGAAGAGGTCGTTGTCGAGACCCTCGGGATCCGTTAAGGCGCGCACGCCCACCTGCAGAAGAATCGCCGCCGCAAGGGAGAGGTTCTTGGAACGCACCGGCTTATACGCCGTGACCTTCGCCCTGTGCTGCGCGTCGATGGAATCAAGGTATTTTGCAACAAGCTCGGATGCCTCCGCCCCGGCGGTATCCGCATAGAAAACGGTAATCATAAACTAATCATAGAGGATTTTGTAAAAAAGAGCAATGAATGACACACTGACCGTGCAACTGATCATCCTGTTTATCCTGTTTGTTCTGTCCGCCTTTTTTTCTTCGGCGGAGACCGCGCTGACGACCGTGAACAAGGTGCGCATGCGGACCCTTGCGGATGAAGGCGACAAACGGGCGGCTTCCGTCCTTGCCATCCAGGACCGTTTTCCGAAGATGCTTTCCGCGATTCTGATCGGAAACAACATTGTCAACCTGGTGGCGTCGTCGTTAACGACCGTCATCATGACGACCTTGGGCGGAAGCTACCTGATTGGCATCGGTACCGGTGTTTTGACGTTTTTGATTCTTATCTTCGGCGAGGTCGTGCCCAAGACCGCGGCGGCAGCGAAGGCGGACAGCTTAGCGCTTCTCTATGCGGGTGTCATTTTGTTTCTGATGAAGGTTTTCACGCCTGTGATACTCATCATCGACGGCATCTCGCACCTGATTCTGAAGCTCTTTCGCATTGATACGACCAGCAAGGAGCTGATGACGGAGAACGAGCTGAAAACCTACGTCGACGTGTCGCACGAGGACGGTGTCATCGAGCGCGGCGAAAAGGAAATCATCTACAACGTCTTTGATTTTTCCGACGCGGTCGCAAAGGACGTCATGATTCCCCGCATCGACATGACCTGCGTGGGAACGGACGCGACCTACGCGGACATCATCAAGGTTTTCAAGAAGGACATGTATACGCGCATTCCGGTGTTCGACGAGAATCCGGACAACATCATCGGTCTTATTAATATGAAGGACCTGATTCTGGTCAAGGACCCGAACGCCTTTAAGATTACGGACCACATCCGGGAGGGCTACTACACCTACGAGTTCAAAAAGACCGCGGACTTAATGGTCGAGATGCGGGAGAAGATGGTGAACGTTGCCTTCGTCATGAGCGAGTACGGCGCGACCGTGGGCATGATCACGCTGGAGGATTTGCTTGAGGAAATCGTGGGCGAAATCCGTGACGAGTACGATTCGGATGAGGCGGAGCTCATTCAGCAGCTTGACGAGGAGCGCTACATCGTCGAGGGCAGCATGAAGATCGACGACTTAAACGACGCGCTGCACACCGCGATGGATTCGGAGGACTACGACTCGATTGGCGGGCTCATCATTGAAAAGTTGGAGCGCATTCCGGAGGTCGGGGACGCAATCACGCTTGAAAACGGCATCCTTTTGACGGTGCGCAACGCCAGCCGCAACCGTGTCGACAAGGTCCTTATCCAGATACCGGATGAAGCCCGCGTGAAGGAGGATGCGGAGGATGACTTAGAGGACGCCCCGGGCGAGGCCAAAGAGGATGACAAAGAATCTTAAACTGTGCTATACTTGACGGTAAGCTTTTTCCAAAGCTCGAACAGATATACGGAGGTTTTTTAAAGACATGAAAAAAGGAACTGCAACAATTTTATTTTTATTATTGATGGCTTTGCTCGCCGGATTTGTCTATACCGCGTATTACGGACTGGGTGCGGACAAGTCCGGTTCGTTATCGAGTATCGACCTGGGGCTTGACCTTGCGGGCGGCGTTTCCATTACGTACGGCGTCACCGGCGAGGAGGCACCTTCCGCGGAAGATATGTCGGACACGATTTACAAGCTGCAGCGCCGTGTCGACGTTTACTCGACGGAGGCGCAGGTCTATCAGGAAGGCATGAACCGCATCAACATCGAGATTCCGGGTGTGACGGATGCGAATACGATTTTGGAAGAACTGGGGCAGCCCGGCAATCTTTATTTCATCAAGCAAAAGGATCCGTCCGGTACGGACAACTATGACGCGTTTCTTTTGACACCCGCAAAGACGATTGAGGAGATGAAGGAAGAGGGCAGTGTCATTTTAGAGGGCAGCGATGTCGCGAGCGCGCGTGTCGTTTACCAGTCCTCCGGCAATTCGACCAACCAGCAGCCGGTCGTGGAATTACGGTTCAACGACAACGGCAAGGAGGCGTTCGCAAAGGCAACCGCGGAAGCGGCAACGAGCAAAGAGACAATCGGCATCTATTATGACGGGGAGATCATCTCCGCACCCACGGTCCGCAATGCCATCCCCGACGGCAACGCGATCATCGAGGGAAGCTTTACCTTTGAGCGTGCGGAGCAGCTGGCAAGCACCATCCGCATCGGCGGACTCAAAGTCTCCCTGGAAGAATTACGTTCGAATGTTGTGGGCGCGCAGCTTGGCGCGAACGCAATCAACACCTCCCTGAAGGCGGCGGTGATTGGGTTTGTCTGCATCATTTTGTTCATGCTCATCGTATACCGCCTGATGGGTCTTGCGGCCTCTTTGGCGCTGGGCTTCTACGGCTCGTTGATGGTGATTTTACTTTCTGCGTTTGACGTTACCTTAACGCTTCCGGGCATCGCCGGTATCATCCTTTCCATCGGTATGGCGGTGGACGCGAACGTTTTGATCTTTGCGCGTATCCGTGAGGAAATCGCGCTGGGCAAGGGCGTGAAGGCCTCCATGCAATCAGGTTACAAGAAGGCGCTTTCCGCAATTTTGGACGGCAATATCACAACCATCATTGCCGCGGCGGTTCTGTACTTTTTGGGGACCGGTTCCGTCAAGGGCTTTGCCTTAACGCTCTTCATCGGTATCATCACGTCGATGATCACGGCACTCTTTATTTCCAGAGCGTTGATGAGCCTTCTGCATGACATGGGCTTTTCCGCGGAATCGCTTTACGGCCGCGCGAAGGAGCCGGGTAAGTTCGACTTTGTGGGCAAGCGCAAGATGTTCTACGGCATTTCCGTTGCGGTCATCCTGGCGGGTGTTGCCGTGATGGCAATGAACTTCTCGCAGGGCAAGGGCGCCTTGAATTACAACCTTGACTTTGTGGGCGGCACCGCGACAAGCGTCACCTTCAACGAACCCTGGACGACGGAGGCGCTTGACAACGAGGTGGTTCCCAAGATCAGGGAGGTCGCCTCGGTTCCGACCGTCCAGACACAGACAGTGTCCGGCGGCAACGAGGTCATCTTCAAGACCGTTCCGCTTTCCGCGGCGCAGCGGACCGCAATCAGCGAGATGTTGGAAAGCGATTACGGCGTGGCGGAAGCAAACGTAACCGCGGAAACCATTTCCGCGACCATCTCCGACGAGATGCAGCGTGACGCAACCATCGCGGTCATCGTGGCGTTGGTATTGATGTTATTCTATATCCGCATCCGGTTTAAGGACTTCAAGTTCGGCGCGAGCGCAATCATCGCGCTGGTGCACGACGCGCTGGTTGTGATTGCCGCTTACGCGGTTTCGAGAATCGGTGTGGGCAGCACCTTCATCGCCTGCGTTTTGACGATCATCGGTTACTCCATCAACAACACGATCGTCACCTTCGACCGTGTGCGTGAGAACATGGGCGGCGCTTCCTCGCGGGGCGGTTTGCAGGAGGTCGTGAACAGCTCCGTCTCACAGACGCTGACAAGATCCCTGTTCACCTCTTTGACGACCTTTGTGATGGTGTTTATGCTCTTCCTCTTCGGGGTGAAGGACATCCGGGACTTCGCGCTGCCGTTGATGGCGGGTGTCGTCGCCGGTACCTACTCATCGATCTTTATCGCGTCACCGTTGTGGTATGACCTTCGATCAGCGACAGCCCGTGCTGATTGATAAAAGGAAACAACATGGCTAACTGGATGGTTGCCGCGAAGAAAGCGGACTTTGAAGCCTGGGCAAACGAATTTCACATCTCCCCGGTTACGGCACGGCTCGTCCGTAACAGGGGAGTTGTTTCTATGGAGGAGGCGGCGAAGTTTTTACACGATGACGCAGGGCATGACGCGTATGGCTTGAAGGATGTTGTAACGGCGGCAAGCGAGCTGCTGAAATGCCGTGAAGAACAGGGCCGCGTCCGCATCATCGGGGATTACGACGTGGACGGGATTTGCTCCTCCTACATTTTAAAGGCGGGGCTTACCTTTGCGGGATTTTTAGTCGATGTTGTACTGCCCGAGCGTATCAGGGACGGCTACGGGTTGAACACGAACCTCGTTGCGGATGCCTTTGCGGACGACATCGCGTTGATTTTAACCTGCGACAACGGGATTGCCGCGCATGACGCGGTCTTAAGCGCCCGCGAAAAAGGCATGAAGATTCTCGTGACGGACCATCACGAGGTGCAAAAGGATGAGGCAGGAAACGACATCCTGCCGCAGGCGGATGCGGTGGTCAATCCCAAACGCAGCGACTGTTCCTATCCGTTTGAAGGAATCTGCGGCGCGGTCGTCGCGTACAAGCTGTTAGAGGTTCTGTTTGCGGAGGATGTAAAGGAAGGCAACGCGCCCTACGGCGCAGAAGCATCGAAGCGGTGCTTAAAAAGCCTGCAGCCCTTTACGGCGCTTGCGACGGTCTGCGACGTGATGGAGCTGGTCGATGAAAACCGCGGCATCGTGCGCCGGGGGCTTTTGGAAATGGCAACGACCACAAATCACGGATTGAAGGCGTTGATTAATGTGACGGGTCTTGATGCGGCAGGCATCAGTGCGTATCACCTGGGCTTTGTTTTGGGGCCCTGCCTGAATGCCTCCGGAAGACTGGATACGGCGAAGCGCGCGCTGTCACTGTTTGAAGCCACAAGCGAGGCGCATGCGGTACAGATCGCGACGGACCTAAAGGAATTGAATGACAGCCGCAAGGAGATGACAGCGAAAGCAACCGAAGAGGCAACGGCGCTTGCGCAGAACCTGTTGAAGGAACAGCCGGCATTAAAGATTCTTGTTCTTTACCTTCCGGACTGTCACGAGTCCATCGCGGGCATTGTCGCGGGACGAATCCGGGAGAAGTTTTTCCGTCCGGTGATTGTGTTGACGGATGCCCTCGGGGAAGAGGGCGAGGTGAAGATGGTCAAGGGCAGCGGCCGCTCGATTGAAAGCTATCACATGTTTGAAGGGCTTTCCAAATGCGCGGACCTGTTCGTGAAATTCGGCGGGCACAAAATGGCGGCGGGCATGACGCTTGCGCAAAAGGATGTCGCGGCGCTCACAAACCGTTTAAACGCGTCTTGTAACTTAACTGAGGACGACTTTACGGAGACGCTGCACATCGATATGGAGCTGCCGCTTTCCTATATGACGCTGCCGCTGGTGGAGGAGTTTTCCTGTCTGGAGCCCTTTGGCAACGGGAACCCGAAGCCCTTGTTTGTAACGCGCGATTTGACACTTGAAAAAGGCGTGCGCATCGGACGGGATGCCTCGATGGGACGCTTCAGCGTCAGGGACGATCAGGGGAAGATGCACACCCTGATGCGGTTTTCGGACGTGGAGGAGCTGTTTTCGATGCTGGAAGAAAAGCCCCCGGTTACAATCAACGCGGTCTATGAGGCGAACCGCAACGTTTACCGCGGCGAGACTTCGGTGCAGTTTATTTTACGGGATTATAAGCGAAAACCATAAAGACCTGCGGTTAGACAGCGCCTTTATGGCTTTCTTATGAGGGGGAGACAGAAAACCAGACAGGACGCCTGATTCTCTATCTATGAACCTCATTATAAAGTGATTTTGTGTTCAAAATGTGATGAAATTGTGAAACGGAAAAGGAAATTTTAGCATGAAGGACTTAAAAACACTGCTGGAAACCATTGAATATGAAGTGATGAGCGCACCCGAAGGCACAGAGCTTTCGTCCGTGCAGGTGAAGACGCTTGTCAACGATTCGAGAAAGCTGGAAGCGGGGTGTCTGTTTTTTGCCATTCAGGGCCTGAACAGCAACGGTCATGCCTTCGTGGAGGAGGCCTACGAAAAAGGCGCCTGCGCCGTCCTTGTGATGGAGGATGTGCCGCTGCCAAAGAACAGCAAAACGATTCTGATCAAAACCGCAAATACCCGCGTCGCCATGGCGCATGTTTCCGCGGCATTCTTTGACTACCCGGCAAGGAAACTTAAAACGATCGGCATCACCGGCACCAAGGGCAAGACCACGACCACCTACATGGTGCGGAACATGCTGGAAAATGCCGGCATCCCGACGGGGCTCATCGGCACCATCGAGGTCATTGTGGGGGATGCGCACATCAAGGCGCACAACACGACACCGGAGTCGATGCTCTTGCAGTCCTACCTGAATGACATGGTGAATGCCGGCTGCAAGGCGGTTGTCATGGAGGTCTCCTCGCAGGCGTTGAAGTTCCACCGTTCGGATGCGATTACCTTTGACATCGGCATCTTTACGAACTTAGAGCCGGATCACATCGGCACCGGGGAGCATGAGGACTTTGACGATTACCTTCACTGCAAGAGCCTTTTGTTTCAACAGTGTGTCACGGGCATTGTCAATGCGGACGACGCGCACGCGGAAGAAATCCTGAAGCATCACACCTGTGAAGTCGAAACCTTCGCGATTGAAACCGAAGCGGACCTAACCGCGACGGACATTTCCCTGACGCGGAAGACGGGTGAGCTGGGCATCGCGTTTACTTTACACGACAAGCACGCGCAGGATGCGCTCGACGGTGCCTGGTTGAAGTGCCCGACGCCCGGACGCTTCTCCGTGTACAACGCGCTGTGCGCGATTGCCGTGGCAAGACATTTCCACTGTGACGTTGACCAGATCAAGGAAGCGCTGTTAAAGGCGCACGTCAAGGGGCGCGTGGAGATGGTGAAGACACCGTTCCCGTTTACGATGATCATTGACTATGCGCACAACGCGATGAGCTTACAGAGCTTACTGCTTTCCTTAAAGGAGTACCGCCCCGCAAGACTCATTACGCTCTTTGGCTGCGGCGGCAATCGCGCAAAGGACCGCCGGTACGAGATGGGCGAGATCAGCGGAAAGCTTTCCGACCTGACCATCATCACAAGCGATAACCCCAGGGACGAGGAGCCCATGGATATCATCAAAGACATCGAAACGGGTGTGAAGAAAACGCACGGCTCCTACGTGACCGTGCCCGACCGCATCGAGGCCATCCGGTACGCGATGAAAATTGCGGAGGACGGGGACGTCATCGTGCTTGCGGGCAAGGGACATGAGGACTATCAGGAAATCAAAGGGGTGCGCCACCCCATGGACGAGCGCGTCATCGTGCGCGACCTGGCAAAGGAGCTACAGGAATCTTGAGCGCAGCGTATGCCGGCATCATCATCAATATTTCCCACGAAAAGGTGGACAGGGCATTCACATACAAGGTGCCGGAGCGCCTTTCGAACATCTTGCGGCCGGGCGTATGTGTGCGGGTTCCCTTCGGCAGGGGCAACAACATCCGCTTCGGGTATTGCGTTGCGTTGTACGCTTCGAGGGAAGACCTTCCAAAGGATGCGGTCGCAGAAGATAAGATGAAGGAAATCCTGGGAATCGAACAGGAGAACCTGCCGGCGGAGGCCGTGATGGTGCAGCTTGCCGCATGGATGAAGCACACCTACGGCGCCACCATGATTCAGGCGTTGAAGACGGTGCTGCCTGTGAGCAAAAAAGAAAAGGGGCAGGTGAAGAAGACCCTGCGCCTGAACATGAACGAAGAGGAGGCACGCGTCTATTTGCTTGCGTGCGAGCGCAAAAACTTCAAGGCAAAGGCAAGGCTTTTGACGGAGATGCTGCGCTATCCGGAAGGAACCTTTCCGTATGAGCTGATGACAAAAAAGCTCTCCGTCAGTGCGCAGACCGTAAACAGCCTGCGCAATGCCGGTGTGATCAGTGTTTTAACGGACACGGTTTACCGCAATCCGACCTTCGGCAAGGCCGCGGAGAAAAAGAATGTGACCTTGAGCGTTGAGCAGCGTCATATCGTCGATAAGGTGATGCAGGACTTCACGGAAGGAAAGCGCGGTGTGTCGCTCTTGCACGGCATCACCGGCAGCGGCAAGACAGAGGTCTACATTGAAATCATCAAGGAGGTCGTGCAACGGGGCTGCCAGGCGATTGTATTAATTCCTGAAATCGCGCTGACCTACCAGACCCTGATGCGGTTCTATGAGCACTTCAACGAGCGCGTGAGCGTGATGAATTCCTCCCTGTCTAAGGGCGAGCGCTTCGACCAGTTCGAGCGTGCGCGCAAGGGGGAAATCGATGTCATCATCGGACCAAGATCCGCGCTCTTTACCCCGTTTCCGAAGCTGGGACTCATCATCATCGACGAGGAGCACGAGAGCTCCTACAAGAGTGAAACCACGCCCAAGTATCACGCAAGAGAGGCGGCGAAGGCGCTTTCCAAAATTGTGCCGGGCGGCGCAAGCATCGTACTGGGCAGCGCGACCCCGTCCGTGGATTCCTACGCAAGAGCCCTTGCGGGAGAGTATGCGCTCTACACGTTGACGACGCGCTTAACCGGCGGAAGTCTCGCGGAGGTTACGATTGCGGACTTAAGAGAGGAGCTGCGCGCCGGGAACCGTTCGATTTTTTCCCGTGCACTGTATGAAAAGCTGACGCAGTGTCTGGAACGCAAGGAACAGGCAATGCTGTTTTTGAACCGCAGGGGCATCGCGGGCTTTGTCTCGTGCCGTGCCTGCGGGTATGTGTTTGAATGTCCGCATTGCGACGTGGCGCTTTCGGCGCACGCCGGAAACCGGCTGCTTTGTCATTACTGCGGCTACGAAGCACGGGCGACCAGGGAATGTCCCTCCTGTAAGTCGAAGTATGTTTCCGCATTCCGCGCGGGAACGGAGCAGGTGGAGAAGGAGGTTTTGAAAATCTTCCCGAAGGCACGGGTACTGCGGATGGATGCGGACACGACGCGCACGAAGGGCTCGTACGAGGAAATCCTGACCGCCTTCAAGGAAGGGGAAGCGGATATCCTGGTGGGCACCCAGATGATCGTCAAGGGACACGACTTTCCGAACGTGACCGTGATGGGCATCCTCGCCGCGGACATGTCGCTGTACGCCGCGGATTATATGGCGGCGGAGCGCACGTTTGAGCTTTTGACGCAGGCGGCCGGACGCGCGGGCAGGGGGACGCGCAAGGGCGAGGTCGTCATCCAGACCTACCGGCCGGACCACTACAGCATTCAGGCGGCGGCGGCGCAGGATTATTTGCAGTTTTATCAGGAAGAGATTGCCTACCGCACGGCGCTGCTTTACCCGCCGGGCGCACACATGCTGGCGGTGCAGTTTTTGACGCGTAACGAGGCGTACGGTGTCGAGGCGGCGAATAAGTTCCGCGCTTTATTGGAGCGCTCTGACGGGGATAACTGTGTGTTTATCGGTCCTGCCTTAGCCTCCATCGGGCGCATCAATGACGTTTACCGCTATGTGCTTTACATCAAGCACAAGGATGCGGAATGCTTAATCCGGTTGAAGGATGTGCTCGAGGCACACCTGGAAACACCCGCGGGGGAGGCCGCAAAACGCCGCATCCAGGTGCAGTTTGACTTGGACCCCGTCAGAGGTTATTGAACAGAAATTGTGCTATACTATTTTATTGAGGAATTTTTTTGAAGAAAGGACAAAGCATTGGCAATCAGACAAATCAGAGAATACGGCGATGATATTTTGGAAAAGCCCTGCAAGGACGTCAAGGAGATGACGCCGCGCTTAAAGGAGCTCGTCGACGACATGTTAGAGACGATGTACGAGGCGGGCGGCGTGGGACTTGCCGCGCCGCAGGTGGGCGTCTTAAAGAAAATCATCGTGATTGACGTTTCGAGTGAGGGCGATGAACCGCTTGTTTTTGTAAACCCTGAGCTTTTGGAGACGGACGGCGAGCAGGAAGGGTATGAGGGCTGTTTGTCCTTACCCGGAAAGAGCGGCATCGTGAAGCGCCCGAACCATGTGAAGGTGAAGGCGTTTGACCGTGACATGCAGCCCTTTGAACTCGAGGGTGATGAGCTGCTTGCGCGTGCCATCTGCCATGAGCTCGACCATCTGGACGGCATCATGTATGTCGAGAAGATGGAAGGGGAGCTCGTCGACAACGAGGATCTCGTGGAGCAGAACGCGGAAGAGGAAGCGGAATGAAAATTGTTTTTATGGGAACGCCGGATTTTTCCGTGGGCGCACTGGACGCGTTGAACAAGGCGGGGCATGAGATTGCCCTCGTCGTGACGCAGCCGGACAAAAAGAAGGGGCGCGGAAACGAGGTCAGCATGTCGCCGGTGAAGGAATATGCCCTGGCACACAACCTGCAGGTGTTCCAGCCCGTGAAGGTGCGCGAGGAGGAAGCAATCAAGCGTCTTGCGGAAGTAAACGCGGATGTCTTTGTCGTTGCCGCCTTCGGACAGATTTTGCCGCAGGCGGTGTTAGATTTGCCAAAGCATGGCTGCATCAACATTCATGCGTCGTTACTGCCTGCGCTGCGCGGGGCTTCCCCCATCCAGCAGGCGATTCTTGACGGGGCAGAAAAGACCGGCATCACAATCATGGCGATGGATGCCGGATGCGATACGGGTGACATCCTCTTACAAAAGGAGGTCGTCATCACATCAGAGGACACCGGCGGAAGCCTGTTTGAGAAGTTGAGCGTCCTGGGTGCAGGGATGATTGTGGAAGCGCTTTTACTTTTGGAGGAAGGGAAGCTTCCCCGCGTCAAACAAAATCATGAAAACGCCACGATGACGGGCAAGATCGACAAGGCGTCCGGAAAGATTGACTGGACAAAGGAGGCGGGCGCGATTGCGCGCGCGGTGCGTGCCTTTACGCCGTGGCCAGGCTCCTTTACGGATTACAAGGGAAAGACCTTAAAGATTTTTCACGCAGCGGCGCTGGAAAAGGAAGAGATACCTTCCTTTGCGGAGGCGGTAACAACACCCGGAACGGTGGCGCATGTCGATAAGGACAGCTTTTATGTTGCGTGCGGAAACGGCGTGCTGCGCATAGACGAGGTGCAGCTTGCGGGCAAGAAGCGCATGAAGGTGCATGACTTCTTGCTGGGTGCCTCTATGTGCGCGGGCGATGTGCTTGGATAACGAAGAGAGGGACTTGCGATGTATTATGATATGACCTATATTCTTGTGATCATTGCGGCAATCATTTCCATGATTGCGTCCGCGCGTGTCAAAAGCACCTACGCGAAGTACGCGCGTGTTGCTTCCGCAAGCGGCGTCACGGGTGCGGAGACCGCAAAAAGAATCTTACAGCAAAACGGCATCTATGATGTGACGATACAGCATGTCGCGGGGTCGCTGACGGACCATTACGACCCCAGGACCAAGACCGTCAACCTTTCGGATGATGTTTACGCCTCAAGCTCTGTCGCGGCGCTCGGGGTCGCGGCGCATGAGTGCGGGCATGTGATTCAGCACCATGTGGGCTATGTGCCGCTTTCCATCCGGACCGCCATCGTACCGGTCGCAAGCTTCGGGGGTGCCGCCGCCTGGCCCATCATTGTGGCGGGACTCTTTCTGGGACTTCCCTTTTTGGTTGAAATCGGTGTCTTTGTCTATGTGGGCGTTGTGCTCTTCCAGCTTGTGACGCTGCCCGTGGAGTTTGACGCTTCAAGACGCGCGCTCATCGAGCTGAACGGACAGGGCATTCTTGCGCCGCAGGAAGTGGCGCTTTCGAAAAAGGTCTTAAGCGCCGCCGCCATGACGTATGTCGCGAGTGCGGCAGCCGCAATCTTACAGCTTTTGCGCTTAATCCTCATCGCGAACCGCAGGAGACGATGAGGACGGAGCGCGAAATTGCCTTAGCGCTTTTGATGCGTGCGGAAAAGGAAGAGACCCTCTCCTTTGACGCGATGCTTGCAAAGGCGCTTTCCAATCTTGACGATGAAGCGGAGTTTCACCGTTCCTTCTTAACACGCTTAGCGCAGGGAACCTACCGGTTTCTTCCGCGCCTTGACTATGTCATCGATTCTTATGCAAGTACCCCTGCGAAGCGCATGAAGCCCTTGATCCGCAACCTTTTGCGGATGAGTGTTTACCAGATTTTGTTTTTGACGGATGTGCCGGATGCCTCCGCCTGCGACGAGGCGGTGAAGCTTGCCGTAAAGCACGGGTTCAGGGAGTTAAAGGGATTCGTGAACGGCATCCTGCGCACGATCGTGCGCGAAAAGGAGCACATTGCGTATCCCGCACCGGAGGATGAGAGCTACATGCGCGTCATGTACGCGATGCCGGACGACGTCGTGCAGCATTTCATCACGCACTACGGCAGGGAGGCGGCGATGGGGATGTGCATGTCCTTACTTTTGCCAAAACCCTTTTGCATCCGTTTGCGGAACGCACGCATGGAAGCGGACGGTGTCACGAAGGAGATTCTGTTTGCAAAGATGAAAGAACAGCGTCCCGCGCTCGAAACGGAGGAGCACTGCTTTTTTGAGGACAGCTTTTTAATCCTGCACGGCGGCAACCCCGCCACCCTGTACGGCTTTGCGGAAGGCTATTTCACGGTGCAGGATGCCGCGTCAACGCTTGCGGTTGTTCTTTCCGGCGTAAAGGAAGGAGATACTGTAATCGATGTATGCGCGTCCCCGGGCGGAAAGGCGGCCTGCGCGTATGACCTCATGCACGGTAAGGGATGCGTCATCGCGCGTGACGTTTCGGAAACGAAGGTCGCGAAGATGAAGGAAACCTTTACTCGTCTTCAAATCAATGACATTTCCTGCGCCGTGCATGACGCACGCGTGGCGGATGCGCCACTGAACGAAACCGCGGATGTGCTCCTGTGCGACGTACCCTGCTCCGCGCTCGGAATCATCGGGAAAAAGCCGGAGGTGAAGTACCGCACGAGTAAGGAGGCGCGTGCGTCACTCGCCCGGCTCCAGCGCGAAATCATCGACAACGTCTGGCGGTATGTGAAGGAGGGCGGCATCCTGCTTTACAGCACCTGCACCATTAACCCCAAAGAAAATGAAGAACAGGTGGAATGGATCACCGCGCATCTTCCCTTTGAACGCGTCGATTTAAGCAAGCGTGCGCCGAAGGCACTGAGCGCGGAGGAGGATTTAAAAAACGGGATGCTGCAGCTTTTGCCGGGCGACTATGATACGGACGGATTTTTCATTTCGGCCCTGCGCCGCAAGCCCTTGAACAAGGATAAGACCTGATGGAAGAAAGACACATGGACCTTCGCTCAATGTCGTATGAGGAATTGCAGGAAAAGCTTGTGCGGGAGGGGGAAAAGCCCTACCGCGCCGGGCAGCTTTTTTCGTGGCTGCACAAAGAGCATGCCGCCTCGTATGAGGAGATGACGAATTTGAGTGCCGCACTGTGCGAGCGTCTTGCGAAGAATTATCCGCTTTGCACACTTAAAACGCTTGCGATGCAGGAGGCAAAGGACAAAACGCGCAAGTACCTCTTTCGCCTTCCGGACGGTGAAACGGTTGAGAGCGTGTACATGCGGTACAGGTTCGGGGTGAGTGTCTGCGTGTCCTCCGAGGTGGGCTGCCGCATGGGGTGTAAGTTCTGCGCTTCGACGATCGACGGGTTGACGAGAAAGCTTTCCCCTGCGGAGATGCTCGAGCAGGTGTATGCCATTACGCGGGATACGAAGGAGAAGGTGTCGCATGTTGTCGTGATGGGGATGGGGGAGCCCCTGGAGAATCTTGAAAACGTGCTGCGATTCATTGCGCTGTTGACGGATGAAAGGGGCTTAAACCTTTCCGCACGCAACATCACGGTTTCGACCTGCGGGCTTGTGCCGGAAATCTTAGCGCTTGCGGAAAAGAAGCTGCAAATCAACTTAGCCATCTCGCTGCACGCTCCGACACAGGAACAGCGCGAACAGCTCATGCCGGTTGCAAAGCGCTACCCGCTGGATATGTTGATGGCGGCGTGCAGGGATTATTATGAAGCGACGCACCGGCAGTTGACATTTGAGTACGCGCTGGTGAAGGGGGACAACGATTCCAAGGAGGATGCGTTAAGGCTTGCCGCGCTTTTAGGTGAGTTAAACTGCATGGTGAACCTGATTCCGGTGAATCCGGTGAAGGAGTGCGGGCTTTCCCCTACGGACAAAACGGATGTTCTGAATTTCAAGAAGCTACTTGAAAAAAACAGAATCCATGTTACTATTAGAAGGGAAATGGGCAGAGAGATCGACGGCGCCTGCGGACAGCTCCGCCGGCGAAAAGCGTAAGGCTGCCCGTTCATTTTTTGTGACAAGGAGAAACGGTTGTTAAAGTCCTTTCAGCTTACCGATGTGGGTAAGAAGCGCAAAATGAACCAGGACTACGTCTACTCCTCGGACACGGGGGTAGGCAATCTGGAGAATGTCTTCATCGTTGCGGACGGCATGGGCGGTCACGCGGCGGGGGATTACGCGTCTTCTTTTACGGTACAGGCGATTGTGGATGATATTCAGGCCTCCGAAGCGACGGATGCAAAGGAAATCTTAAATCACGCAATCAAGGAAGCGAACTACATGCTCTGGAAGAAGGCGCAGGAGGACGTGAATCTCTACGGGATGGGAACGACCGTTGTGGCGGCGACCCTTGTGGGTGACCACTTAGAGGTTGCAAACGTCGGTGACTCCAGGCTCTACGTGATCCGCGACAGAATCATGCAGATCACAAAGGACCACTCCCTGGTACAGGAAATGGTGCGGATGGGGGGCTTGGACCCGGAAGCCGCAAGGACACACGAAAACAAGAACATCATTACCCGCGCAATCGGCGGAGCCGAAACGGTGGATGTGGATTTTTTCAAGGTCAGCTTACGGGAGGGCGACATCGTCTTGATGTGTACGGACGGGTTGACCAACATGCTGGAGGACGAGGAAATCCGCATGATCATCAATGCGGGCAGGGACGTGATTGAGATGGCGCAGAAGTTGATTGAGGCCGCCAACAATCACGGCGGAAAAGACAATATCGCGGTAATCTTGATTGAACCGTTTGCATAGGATGGGCAGGAAGAGGCGTTCATGGTAAAGATTGGAATGATGATCGCTGACCGCTACGAGGTCCTCGAGAAGATCGGGACCGGCGGCATGTCAGACGTCTATAAGGCGACCGATCACAAATTGAATCGCAACGTTGCGGTGAAGGTGCTGAAGCAGGAGTTCTCCGAAAACGAGAATTTCGTCTCGAAGTTCCGCGTCGAGGCACAGGCCGCGGCGGGCTTGATGCACCCGAACATCGTTAACGTTTACGACGTGGGCGAGGAGTCCGGCATCCATTACATCGTGATGGAGCTGGTCGAGGGCATCACGTTAAAGAAGTATATTGAAAAGAAGCAGCGGCTGACCGTCAAGGAGGCGGTGAGCATCGCGATTCAGGTGGGCATGGGCTTGGAGGCCGCCCACAACAATCACATCATTCACAGGGACATCAAGCCGCAGAACATCATCATCTCCAAGGAAGGCAAGGTCAAGGTGACGGACTTCGGCATCGCGAAGGCGGCAAGCTCCAACACCATTACATCAAATGTCATGGGCAGCGTGCATTATACGTCGCCGGAGCAGGCGCGCGGCGGGTACTCGGACGCGAAGTCTGACATTTACTCCCTGGGTGTGACCTTATTTGAAATGCTCACGGGACGCGTGCCCTTCAACGGGGAGACGACGGTCGCAATCGCAATCAAGCACATTCAGGAGCCGATGCCGGACCCCAAGGAGTTTTCACAGGATGTGCCCATCAGCGTTGAGAAGATTGTCTTAAAGTGCTGTCAGAAGTCCCCCGACCGCCGCTATCAGACGGCAGGCGAGCTGATTACGGATTTGAAGAAATCCCTCATTACGCCGGAAGAGGATTTCGTGGACTTGAAAGACCCCGATACGGACGGGGAGACCCGCCCCGTAACGGATGAGGAGCGCAATTCCATCAAGATGAATACGATGGGAATGACCGGCGGGCTGCGTTTGAATGAGGACACCTACGACGAGGAGCCGGGGGACTTTGAGGACCGCGAGGTGCGCCGCGCAAGGCAGCAGGGCGAAAACGGCGCAAGAAGAAGGCGGCAGGGCGCAGGCGCAGGTGCAAAGCACACCGGAAACAAGCGCCCCGGAAAGAATACGGAAGCCACGGACAAGGGCATGGAAAAAGCGACCATCGCCATGGCGGTGGCGGCTGCCGTGATTGTGGGCATTCTGTTGATTTTCTTACTGAGCAGGGGCTTTGGCACGTCCGGCTCGAACGAGCAGGGACTGATTGCGACGGATACGTCCTCGCAGCCGGTCGAAGCGCCGCAGGATGACGGCATCACAATTCCTAATGTTGTCGGAAAGACCTACGCGGAGGCAAGGGTCTCTTTGGAAGAGAAGGGATTTGTCGTGCGCAAGGACCCCGCGGAGGCATCCGGTCAGGGCATTGTGGGAAGCCAGTCGCCCGCGGGCGGTGAGAACGGAAGAAACGGTTCGACCGTGACACTCTACGTGGGAGACCCGGCACAGGTGACGCCGATCATCGCGCCCACGGATGCGTCGACGGAAGCCTCAACGGAGGAGACCAGTGAGGTGGTCGTCCCCAACGTATTGGGAAAGACAGAGGAAGAGGCGACCGTCATCCTCATCGAGGAAGGCTTAAGCGTGGGACGCGTCACACCGACCGCCTATGCGGACGAGCGCTATACGGATAAGATCTGCAACCAGTCGATCGGCTCCGGAACACGTGTGGCAAAGGGCACCGTGATCAACTTAGAAATTTCCACGGGGCCTGCGGCGGTGACCTATTCCTATATTGCGGACATCGAGGGACCCACGGAGGATCCGTTGTACAATCCGTCCATTCCGGTCAAGGTGAACTTGCAGCCGGCGGAGGGCAGGGCGCTATTGAACACCACAACCTCGTCCTTCCCGATTTCCGTCACCTACCGCGGCATCACGACCCCGACGGGCATGCTGACCTTTACCTTCACCGTCACGACGGAGGAGACGACGCAGACGAATGCGGAAACCGGAGAAGTCACGACGATTCCCGCAAAGACGGAAGAGCATGTCATTACGCGCAATGTGGTCTTTGACCCGGAATAAGGAATGGCGTTACAGGGAAAGATTGTAAAAGGAATCGCGGGATTCTATTATGTGGACACCGGCAGCAGGG
This sequence comes from Lachnospiraceae bacterium, assembly GCA_017446125.1. GTDB lineage: Bacteria > Bacillota > Clostridia > Lachnospirales > Lachnospiraceae > Butyrivibrio. Next base: position 36,472 of record JAFSRL010000022.1, on the reverse strand, counting down.
TGAAGCCTCATGCGGCCGGTGTTTATGCGTGCAAGGCGAAGGGGCTGTTCCGCGAGCAAAACATCAAGCCTTTGCCCGGCGACAACGTGATGTTTGAAATCACGGACGATAAGGATATGGAGGGCAACATCACGTCGGTGCTGGAGCGCAAAAACGCTCTCATCCGACCGGAGGTGGCAAACGTCGATCAGGCGCTTGTCGTGTTCGCCATAAGGGAGCCGGACCCGAACTTTCTTCTGCTGGACCGCTTTTTGGTGATGATGCAGCGCTATGAGATACCGGTCGTTGTGTGCTTCAACAAGCAGGACATTGCGGAGACGCAGGAGGAGGAGCGCCTGCGCAAAACCTACCGCGCCTGCGGCTGCGACGTGCATGTGATCAGTGCGCTGGAGGAAAACGGGCTGGAAGCGCTCTTACCGTTGCTTGCGGGAAAGACAAGTGTTTTGGCGGGGCCGTCAGGCGTTGGCAAGTCGACGCTCATCAACTACTTAACGCCTTCCGCCGGAATGGAGGTCGGAGACCTCTCCAAAAAGATTGCCCGCGGAAAGAACACGACGCGCCACACGGAGCTCTTCCGCGTCGAGAGAAGCTTGCCCCTTGAGGAAGATGCGTATATCATTGATACGCCGGGGTTTACAGCGCTTGCGCTAAAGGACATTGCGGCAAAGGAGCTGCACGCGTACTATCCGGAGTTTTCGCCCTTTGAGGAGGACTGCCGTTTTGCGGGCTGCGTGCACATCAATGAGCCCGCGTGCGCGGTGAAGGACGCCGTGAAGGACGGCAGGATTGAAAAGAAGCGTTACGAGACCTACCGGTTGCTGCACGACGAGCTTGCCGGAACGCGGCCGGTGTATGTAAAGAAGGTGAAGAAGTGAGTCAAGGGGACGGGTACAGTGACTCATTTTGAAAAATGAGTCACTGTACCCGTCCCCTTGACTCACTTGATAAGGAGAAGTTGATTATGAAATTAGGTATCGTCGGACTCCCCAACGTGGGAAAGAGCACACTGTTTAATTCATTGACAAAGGCGGGCGCCGAAGCGGCAAATTATCCCTTCTGCACAATCGACCCGAACGTGGGCGTTGTCGCGGTGCCGGACGAGCGCATCAAAAAACTGGGTGAGCTGTACCATTCGAAGAAGGTGACGCCGGCGGTGATCGAATTCGTCGACATCGCGGGCCTCGTGAAGGGCGCGAGCAAGGGCGAGGGGCTGGGCAACCAGTTTCTGGCAAACATACGCGAGGTGGATGCCATCGTCCATGTGGTCCGCTGCTTTGACGACGACAACGTTGTGCATGTGGACGGCAGCGTCGATCCGGTGCGCGATGTGGAAACGATTGATTTGGAGTTAATCTTTGCGGATTTGGAGGTATTGGAGCGCCGCATCGCGAAGGTCGCAAAGACCGCGCGCATGGATAAGACAGCGGGCAAGGAGCATGCGTTTTTATTGCGCATCAAGGAACGGCTGGAAAACAACACCGCGGTCCGCGGCATGGAGTGCGCGGACGAGGATGAGACAAAGTGGCTGCATGAGTACAACCTCTTAACGGAAAAGCCCGTCATCTTTGCGGCGAACGTTACGGAGAGCGACCTTGCGGATGACGGGGCGTCGAATCCGTACGTGCAGGCGCTGAAGGCGCATGCGCAGAAAGAGGGGAGTGCCGTTTTTGTCATTTCCGCGCAGATCGAGCAGGAAATCTCCGAGCTTGACGACGAGGAGAAGGCGGAGTTTTTGCAGGACTTGGGTGTTACGCAATCCGGACTCGACAAGCTCATTGAGGCGAGCTACGACACTCTGGGGCTCATGAGCTTTTTGACCACCGGCGAGGACGAGACGAGGGCCTGGACCATCACGAAGGGTACGAAGGCGCCGCAGGCGGCGGGCAAGATCCATACGGATTTTGAGCGCGGCTTCATCAAGGCGGAGGTCATAGGCTACGAGGATTTGTTGCGCGAGGGGTCCAGCGCCGCCGCGAAGGAAAAGGGCCTGATGCGCATGGAAGGAAAGGAGTATGTCGTGCAGGACGGTGATGTCATCCTGTTCCGATTCAACGTGTGATGCCGGACATTATGGGCGCCGGGGACCTCGCGTTCCCGCATCTTCATATTTACCTTAGGAACGTGCCGAAGTCGTTTTCCGTCTTCGGCTTTGAGATCGCGATGTACGCGGTCTGCGTCACGACGGGTTTTTTGCTGGCGTTTGCCCTGATTACGAAGCTCGCGAAGGATTCCTCCCAGGATCCGGATACGTACTGGGATTTTTTCTTCTGGCTGATGCCCGTTTCCATTCTGGGCGCGCGGATTTACTATGTCATCTTTGACTGGAACCGGCTCTATCAGGGAAACATCCTACAGATTTTCAACATCCGCGACGGCGGGCTTGCCATTTACGGCGGCATCATCGCCGGCGTCATCACGGTGTATGTCTTTGTGCGGAAGCGGAAGCTGTCGTTTCTGAAGATGGGTGACACCATTGTGCCGGGGCTTTTGCTCGGGCAGGCAATCGGGCGCTTTGGCAACTTCACGAACCGCGAGGCATTCGGGCAGTACACGGACAACCTCTTGGCGATGCGCATTCCCATGAGCGCGGTCTACCGTGCCGATGAGATTACGGCAACGCACATGGCGCACGTGACGGACAACATCAATTACATTCAGGCACATCCGACCTTTTTGTACGAGAGCCTGTGGAACACGGGGCTTTTGCTGTTTTTGCTCTGGTACTTCAAAAAGAAGAAGTTCGACGGAGAGCTGATCTTAATCGCTTTTGGCGGCTACGGCTTCGGACGCATGTGGATTGAGGCACTGCGGACGGATCAGCTGCGCCTTCACTATTCCGGTCTTCCGGTTTCCCAGCTTTTGGCGATGCTTCTGTTTGTCTTCTGCGCAACCTGCCTCATCACGGTGCGGATGCGCCTTCGACGGGAGCGGAGGTGAGAATACTTTAATTTTGTGAAACATTAGATGACAATAAGGGACGGTTCTGAATGTCACCAGCTTCCCATGGTGACATCTCAGAACCGTCCCTTTTGTCATCTTCCTTTGAATTACACACACCTCCGTCACCTGTGTAATTTCACAAATTTCTACTTGAAATTTTCAGATATTTCCTGTAAAATTGTCATGTAAGTGGCAAATTGTGTCAAAAAGTGTGGAAAAGTGGTAAATCCACCGGATTGGAGCCATGTTTAAGGGAGAGTACCGGCATTCCATCGATATGAAGGGCAGGCTCACCGTCCCCGTGAAGATGCGCGAGACGCTGGGCGAAGCGTTCGTCGTGACCAAGGGATTAGACGGCTGTCTTTTTGTGTTCGACATGAACGGCTGGGAAGCCTTCGAGGAAAAGCTTTTGGCGCTGCCCTTGAACAATCCGGACGCGAGACAGCTTTCGAGATTCTTCCTTGCCGGTGCAGTGGACGCGAAGATCGACAAGCAGGGCAGAATCTTAATCCCGGCGAACCTTTTGAGCTACGCACAGATTCAGAAGGAAGCGGTGGTCGCGGGCGTGGGCAACCGTGCGGAAATCTGGTCCGAAGCGCGTTATGAGGGCGCAACCGCCTTTGACGACATCAACGACATCGCCACAAAGATGAACGATTACGGACTTGTCCTGTAAGGAAATAACGTGACGTATCACATTCCGGTCCTGTTAAACGAAACGATTGACGCGCTGCAAGTTAAGCCTGACGGCATTTATGCGGACGGCACCTTGGGCGGCGCGGGACACGCGTACGAGATCGCGAAGCGCTTAGACGAGGGCGGTCGCCTGTACGGCTTCGATAAGGATGCGGACGCAATCGCGGAAGCAACGAAGCGCTTAGCACCGTTTCAAGACCGCGTGATGATCACGAAGGACAATTACGAAAACGCCGTTACGCGTATGAAGGAAGAAGGCGTTGAGAAGGCAAACGGCATCCTGCTCGACATCGGCGTTTCCTCGCACCAGTTCGATGATGCGGTTCGGGGCTTCTCCTACCGGATGGATGCGCCGCTCGACATGCGGATGGACACCGCGCAGGAAATAAGCGCCCGTACCATCGTCAACGAATACGACGAGACGGAACTCTTCCATATAATAAGAGACTACGGCGAGGAGCCGTTTGCGAAGAACATCGCAAAGCACATTGTCAAACAAAGAGCACTGCACCCGGTGGAGACGACCTTTGAATTAAACGAGATCATCAAGGCGGCAATTCCGGCGCGCATGCGGCAGGGCAAGGGACATCCGTCCAAGCGGACCTTCCAGGCACTGCGCATCGCCTGTAACCGCGAGCTGGAGGTCCTTGAGAACGCCATCCCCGGGATGATCGACTTCCTTGCGCCCTCCGGAAGGCTTGCCATCATCACCTTCCATTCGCTCGAGGACAAGATCGTCAAGAAGTGCTTCCGGCAGGCGGAAAACCCCTGTACCTGCCCGCCGTCGTTTCCGGTCTGCGTCTGCGGCAAGAAGCCCAAAGGGCGGATTGTAAAGAAAAAGGCGATAACCGCTACGGAAGAGGAGCTGGAGAAAAACCACCGCGCACAGAGCGCGCATTTAAGGATATTTGAACACGTTTAACCCACACACATCACAATCAAGGAGTTGAAGCATGAGAGAAAATCGAGTCTATGTTGACGGCAACACCGTACGCAGGGAGCGTCAAGTCGAAGAGCGTCCTGTGCGCGAGGTCAGGAGAAGCGCCGGGGCGGCAGCCGGAAGAAGGCGCAAAACCCGTCGCTGGAATGTGGCGTTCTTCGGCTTTATGATTGCCGCGGTGGGCATGATTGCGCTGTGCCTGTCCTGGTACATCCTGGTGAACGCTTCCATCACCGCGAGCATCAAGAACATCGCGACCCTGGAGAGTGAATTAAACACCTTGCGCCGCACAAACGACGAGGCGTATGCCAGGGCAAACTCGAGCGTGAACCTTGAGGAAATCAAGCGGATTGCCATCGAGGAGCTGGGCATGCAGTATGCGAAGGAAGGTCAGATCGTCATTTACTCCGACGCGGGCAACGACGACTATGTGCACCAGATGGCGGAGATTCCCGCGGAGAACACAAAGTAAGGGATTTCACCATTGGCGGAAGCAAGAAAAGTGCGGGAGAAACCGCAGCGTTTTACCAATTCCATGAGAAAGAAGCTGATCTGGGTCTTTGTGCTTGCGGCACTTGCCTTTGTCGGCTTAAGCATCCGCCTCATTTTAATCAACCGCGACGAGGGAGAGAACTACAGCCGCAAGGTGCTTTCCCAGCAGCGGTATGATTCGACGACCATCCCGTTTAGGCGCGGCGACATCGTCGACGCAAACGGAACGGTACTTGCCTACAGCGAAAAGGTTTACAACATCATCCTTGACACCACACAGTTGACGGACAAGGAAGCGTATCTGGAACCGACCTTAAACGCACTGCAAAAGGAGTTCGGGCTGGACGTGACACAAATCAGGAGTTACGTTTCGACACACCCGGACTCCCGTTATTATATTTTGAAAAAGACGATGACCTTTGACGAAATCGCGGGCTTTCGTGCGCTGCAGGACAGTGCGTCAGAAACCTACGACGAAAACGTAAAGGGCATCTGGTTCGAGGAAAACTACATCCGCAAGTATCCGAACGGGACGCTCGCCTCTGACGTGATCGGGTTTACGACCGGCGACAATGAGGGCACCTACGGACTTGAGGAATACTATGACGATGTATTGAACGGCAATCCCGGCAGGGAGTTCGGCTACCTTGACGACGACTTGAACTTAGAGCGCACCACGATTCCGGCGGAAGACGGAAACACCATCGTCTCAACGATTGACGGAAACATCCAGACCATCGTGACAAAGTACCTGCGGGAGTTCAACGAGGAATACAAGAACAACGTCCGCACCGCGAACGGCGCACACAATGTGGGCTGCATCATCATGGAGGTGAACACCGGCAACATCCTGGCGATGGCGGGCGCACCGTTTTTTGATTTGAACGACACCAGAAACAAGGACGCCTTAATCGGCCAGCCCATGGTGGATGAAAACGGGAACAGGACCGGCGAGTACATCACGGAAGAAAACGTGAGCACCTTGGAGGGCGATTTGTTATTCCAGAACTACAACGCGCTCTGGAAAAACTTCTGCATTACGGACACGTATGAGCCGGGTTCTGTTGCGAAGCCCTTTACGATTGCCGGCGCAATCGAGGACGGATCGATCACGGGCGAAGAGGTTTACAACTGCACGGGCGAGCTTGAGGTGGGCGGCTGGCCCATCCAGTGTCACGGCGGTTTTGGTCACGGCAACATCTCCGTTGCGGGCGGCATTGAGCAGTCCTGCAACGTTGTGATGATGAAGGTGTCCCAGGCGGAGGGCGCGGCAAAGTTTGCGGCGGCGCAAAACCGCTTCGGCTTCGGACTGCGCACCGGTATCGACCTTGCCGGAGAAGTCAGGACCGTGGGACTGACCTACACGGCATCCCAGTTAGGACCCTCGGAGCTTGCCACCAACTCCTTCGGCCAGAGCTTTAACGTGTCGATGATCGAGATGATTTCCGGGTATTGCTCACTGATCAACGGCGGCAACTACTACGAGCCGCACATGGTGAGCAAGGTGTTGTCCTCGTCCGGCGCGACAATCAAAAACATCGAGCCACGTGTCCTGCGCCAGACCGTTTCCCCCTCGACCTCGGAGCAGATTTTAAGGGACTGCAACCTCGTGGTTTCGGGCGAAAACGGAACGGGAAAAACGGCGCGTCCCGCGGGATATATGATCGGCGGAAAGACGGGCACCGCGGAAACCCTGCCCAGAGGCAACCGTGAGTACGTGGTTTCCTTCATGGGACACGCACCGGCCGTGGACCCGCAGATCGCCATCTATGTCGTGGTCGACCGCGCGAACGCCGCAAGACAGGACGACGCAAAGTACGCAACGCGCATCGTGCGCAGCATCTTAACGGAAACCCTGCCGTACTTGGGAATCCCCATGACGGAGACCCTGACGGAGGAAGAAGCGAAGGAGCTTGAGAATTTGGAGAGCGCCTGGATTCGCACGGACGAGGCGCAGGTGGAGGCGGAAGAGGAACAGCAGGACACAGAACCCGCCGTATACGAAGGGACGGATGTTCCGGATGAGGAATACACGGATCTTTTGGAGGAGGAAAGCGAGGCTCCCTTCTTTGAAAGCTTTGAGATTGATGAAGAGACGGGCTACTATGTGGACCCCGCAACCGGCACCATGATTGATCCGGAAACAGGCGAAGTGTTCAACGCGCAGAGCCTACCGGACGGATTGTAACGAAAGAAGGAGACGATGGATTACTTATCCAACCCCGCAGGGCAGGTGTTCATGCACAGGATTTTACCGGTTCTTTTGTCGTTCGCGTTCGCGGCGGCAATGGGACCCGTTGTCATTCCCGCCTTACACAGGCTGCACATCGGTCAGACGGAGCTTGCGGAGGGACCGGACTCCCACAAGAAAAAGGGCGGAACCCCCACGATGGGCGGTGTGCTGTTCTTGCTGCCGGCGCTCTTTGTCGCCCTCTTTTACGTGCGCGGCTACAAGGAAATCGTGCCGGTCCTGATTCTGACCTACGGCTTTGGCGCGGTGGGCTTTGTGGATGATTACATCAAGGTCGTAAAGAAGCGCAATCTCGGGCTGACGCCGAAGCAGAAGCTTTTGGGACAGGGCATTGCGGCAACCGTTTTTTTGCTTTACTTAATCAACGTTTCCGAAGTGGACCTTTCCATGCGCATTCCGTTTGTGAAGGGCGGTGTGATTGATTTAGGGATTCTTGCAATCCCCGCGTTTTACGTCATCGCATTGGCGACCGCCAACGGAACGAACTTTACCGACGGCGTCGACGGGCTGTGCGGCAGCGTGACTGCGGTGGTGGCGGCCTTTTATACGGTCTGTGCGGTGGCAAACGGCACCGGCGCCTCCCCCTTTGCGGCGGCGTTTACGGGCGGCCTTTTGGGATACCTTTTATACAACGTGTACCCCGCGCGCGTCATGATGGGCGACACGGGCTCGCTTGCAATCGGCGGCTTCGTGACGGGCATGGCGTATGTGACCAACACGCCCCTGTTCATTCCGATTGTGGGATTCATTTACGCAATCGAAGTGCTCTCCGTCGTGATGCAGGTGAGCTACTTTAAGGCAACGAAGGGCAAGCGCATCTTTAAGATGGCGCCCATTCATCATCACTTTGAGCTTTCGGGCTGGTCAGAGACACGCGTCGTTTACGTGTTCAGCGCGGTGACGATTCTCATGTCCCTGATCGGGTATGCGGCACTGAGGTAAGGGATGGAGTTAAAAGAGAAGCAGGCACTCGTTATAGGGACCGGACTTTCCGGCGTGGGCAGCGTCAAGCTTTTACTGGAGCAGGGCGCGGTTGTGCATGTTTTGGAACAGAACGAAAAGGTGACGGCAGAAGAGGTCCGCGAGAAGCTGCGCAAAGAAGACCGGGAGCGCGTTTTCGTGCACATCGGCGCATTGCCGAAGGACGTCGAAGATGAAATCGCCGTTGTCATCCCGTCGCCCGCGGTGCCCCTGGACACACCGTTTATCAACTCGTTCAAAGAGCGCGGCATTCCGGTGTGGAGTGAAATCGAGTTTGCCTTCCGTTATTCCCTGGGAACGCTTGTCGCAATCACCGGAACCAACGGCAAGACCACAACCACAACCCTTGTGTATGAAATCATGAAGGCGCATTTCAAGGACGTGGTTTTGGTGGGCAACATCGGGTACTCCTTTGCGGAACGCGCGGCTTTGACAACGATGGAATCCGTCGTGGTGGCGGAGGTGTCGAGCTTCCAGCTTGAGGCACTCGATGCCTTCCACGCGCATGTGTCCGCGATTTTGAACATCACGCCGGATCACCTAAACCGCCATCACACGATGGAGGCGTACGCGCATTACAAGGCACAGGTGGCGCACTTACAGACCAAGGAGGACACCTGCGTCTTAAACTACGACAACGAATACACCAGAGCCATCGGCGAGCAGGTGGGCGCAAAGGTCGTTTACTTTTCCTCGACGAAGCCTTTGGAAAACGGCATTTACTTACAGGGCGACGACATCCTGATGGCGCAGGGCGGCATGCCCATCCGCATCATGAACCGGCACGACATGCACCTGGTCGGAATCTGCAATGTCGAGAACGTCATGGCGGCTTTGGCAATCGCGCTTGCCATGGAGGTGCCCTTAGACACCATTTTACATGTGGTGCGGCACTTCAAGGCGGTTGAGCACCGCATCGAGTTTACGGCAACGAAGGCGGGCGTCGACTATTACAACGACTCCAAGGCGACGAATCCCGATGCCGCGATTCAGGGAATCCGCGCGATGGTGAAGCCCACCGTTTTGATTGGCGGAGGCTACGACAAGGACGCGGATTACAGCGACTGGATTGACTCCTTCGACGGGAAGGTGAAGGAGCTTGTCTTAATCGGGGAAACAAAGGAAAAGATTGCCGCGTGCGCGAAAGAGCATGGCTTTGACGCAATCACCTTCTGCGACAGCTTCGAGGATGCGTTGAAGCATGCCACTAAGGTGGCGGAAAAGGGAGACGCGGTGTTGCTTTCCCCCGCCTGCGCAAGCTGGGATATGTTTACGAATTACGAAACCAGAGGACGTGTTTTCAAGGAGTATGTGAACCGCTTGAAATAAAACGGGAGTATGTGATATGGTCAGCAGAGTGGATTTTTCGGAACGCAGAAACAACATACGCTTAAACCGCAGAAGGATCCGGCCGGTACGGAGCATGAACCCGCCTGCCGTACAGACCATTGAAGCGGCGATGCCGAAGGTCGGGTACATTGACTATTCGCTAATCTTTACGATCATCGTGCTGTGTGCCTTCGGCCTTTTGATGCTCTTTTCCACGAGCTCTTATAACGCATCGCTGACGATGGGAGATCCGACCTACTATTTCAGGCACCAGTTGATTGCAACGGCATTGGGTGCCGTGGTCATGATTGTGACGGCCCTCATTCCGTACGGCTTCTGGAAGAAGCTTTACGTTCCCGCTTATGTGGTGAGCGTCATTTCCCTGCTGCTTGTTTTGACGCCCTTAGGGATAGAGAAGAACGGCGCAAGACGCTGGATCAAGGTCGGCGGCACCTCCATCCAGCCCGCAGAGATTGCGAAGATCGGCCTCATCATCTTTTTGGCGGCGCTGGTCTGCAAGCTGGGCAGGAATCTTGCTATCATGAAGGGAAAGCTCATCTTTTTGGGTGTCACGCTGCCGGTCGCGGGGATGCTCTACCTCATCACGGACAACTTAAGCTCTGCGCTCATTGTCTTTGGCATCGCCTTAGTCATGCTCTTTGTCGCGACACCGGATTATAAGAACTTTGTGTTGATCGGTGCGCTGTTTGCCGCGGTGGCGGCTGTGATCGTTTATCTGATTATGAACGTGGAGTCCGTCGCGGAAGCGGGCTTTCGATTCCACCGCATCCAGGTCTGGCTGAATCCGGAGGCGTATGAGAAGGGATTCCAGACCGTGCAGGGGCTTTACGCCATCGGAAGCGGCGGCATCCTGGGCAAGGGCCTGGGGCAGAGCATGCAGAAGCTCGGGTTCGTTCCGGAAGCGCAAAACGACATGATCTTTTCGATTATCTGTGAGGAGCTGGGACTCTTCGGCGCCTTTTTGGTCATGGTGCTGTTCATGGTGTTGATCTGGAGACTGTTTGTCATCGCGAACAATGCGCCCGACCGGTTCGGCGCGATGATTACCGTGGGTGTTATGGCGCACATCATGATTCAGGTGATTTTGAACATCGCGGTCGTAACGAACACGATTCCCAACACGGGCATCACGCTGCCCTTCATTTCCTACGGCGGCACCTCCATCCTCTTCCTCATGGCGGAGATGGGGCTTGTGATGAGCGTCGCAAGGAGAATCAACGCGTGAAGAAACGAACAAAGGTCGTTATCATCATCGCGGCGGTTGCGGTTTTGGCCATCGCCGCGGTGCTTTTTTATATCGTGCGCACCTACCGCATCACGAATGTTTATGTGGACGGCAACGTGTACTACACGGATGAAGAGATTTCGGAGATGGTGCTCGATTCAAAGCTTTCCTACAACTCGCTGTTTCTTTCCCTGAAGTATCGCAACAAAAGCGTCACCGGCATTCCCTTTGTGGAGAAGATGGATGTGAGCATCGTTTCCCCGAACGCCGTGCGGATCAATGTGTACGAGAAGGCTTTGGCGGGCTACATTTCGTACCTCGACCGCTATCTGTACTTTGACCGGGAGGGCATCATCGTTGAGAGCTCGAGCGTTGCGACTTCTAACATCCCGCTTGTGATGGGACTCGATTTTTCCCATGCGGTGCTGCACGAAAAGCTTCCGGTGGAAAACGAGGAGGTGTTTTCGACCATTTTAAATCTCACGCAGCTTTTGAACAAATACGAACTGCGGGTGGATAGGATTTCCTTCGATTCCGCCTATAACATTTACTTATATTTTGAAGAGGTCGAGGTCACAATGGGCACCTTTGATAACGAAACGGAGGACAAAATCATCCGGCTGCAATCCTTTTTACCGGCCCTTGAAGGACGCAAGGGAATCCTTAATATGCGGGATTATGATAGGAATACTAACAATATATCGTTTGAAGAAATCAGGTAAAAAAAAGGTTGCGATTTTCGGGAAATAAGGCTATGATATCTTAGTATAAAGTTTTTGGGTTGTATCTAAGGAGGAGTACCTTGCTGGAGATTAAGTCAAACGACACCGAATCCGCGGCGAAAATCATTGTCGTGGGCGTGGGCGGTGCCGGTAATAATGCGGTCAACCGCATGGTGGATGAGAACATTACGGGCGTTGATTTCATCGGTATCAACACCGACAAGCAGGCGCTGGACCTTTGCAAGGCGCCGCGGTTATTACAAATCGGAGAGAAGCTGACCAAGGGCCTTGGTGCCGGTGCGAAGCCGGAAATCGGGCAGAAGGCAGCGGAAGAAAGTTCGGAAGAAATCTCAAATGCGTTGAAGGGTGCGGACATGGTGTTCGTCACCTGCGGCATGGGCGGCGGTACCGGAACCGGTGCGGCACCCGTGATTGCGAAGCTCGCGAAGGAGATGGGCATCTTAACCGTCGGCGTTGTGACGAAGCCCTTCACCTTTGAGGCGCGCGTGCGCATGCAGAATGCCCTGATGGGCATCGATAACATCAAGAACTTCGTTGACACGTTGATTGTCATCCCGAATGATAAGCTGCTTGAGATCGTGGATCGCCGCACAACGATGCCGGATGCCTTAAAGAAGGCGGATGAGGTGTTGCAGCAGGCGGTGCAGGGCATTACGGACTTAATCAATGTCCCGGCAATCATCAACCTGGACTTCGCGGATGTCGAAACCGTCATGAAGGACAAGGGCATCGCACACATCGGCATCGGTGTGGGCCAGGGCGAGGAGAAGGCTGCGGATGCGGTCAAGATGGCGGTCGAATCGCCGCTTTTGGAGACGAAGGTCGACGGTGCAACGAACGTCCTCATCAACATCTCCGGCGACATTACCTTAGTCGACGCAAACGACGCCTCGAGCTATGTCCAGAACCTGGCGGGCGACGATGTCAATATCATCTTCGGCGTGATGTACGATGAATCGCAGGTCGACACCTGCACGGTCACCGTGATTGCGACCGGCATTTCGGATAAGGGCGTGAAGAGCTCACTCCCGAAGAAGGAAGCGAAGCCTGTTTCCGCAGCGGAGGCATTCAGCGCGGCGGACGCGGCGAATGCCGCAGCGAAGGAAGGCAAGGGCGCGGGATTTGCCCCGGGCGCGAAGCCGGGCGGCGGTGCAGCCACCCCGCAGGCAGCGGCGGAAGCCGGCGAGGGCGCCGCGGCGGAAAAGCCTTCGGTGAAACCGATCGGATCCTTTGCGAAACAGGCGGAAGTCAGCGGCAAGGTTCCGCAGAAATCATTAAAGATTCCGGAGTTCCTTCAGAAGAAATAAGAACCATACAGAAAGGGATATCCTTCTTGGGCGGATATCCCTTTTTTTAAAGACAAAGCCCTAAGGGAGGAGAATCATGAAATGTCCGTTTTGCAGTAAGGATAATACGAGGGTCATCGACTCGAGACCTGCGGATGAAAACACTTCGATCCGCAGAAGGAGAGTCTGTGATTCCTGCGGAAAGCGCTTCACCACGTACGAGAAGGTGGAGACGATTCCGCTTATCATCATCAAAAAGGACAACAACCGTGAGACCTACAACCGTGCGAAGATCGAGACGGGCATCTTAAAGGCGTGCCACAAGCGCCCGGTCAGCGCACAACAGATTTCCAGGCTCATCGACGAGATCGAGACGGAGATCTTCAACATGGAGCAGAAGGAGATCCACGCGGAAGTCATCGGCGAGCTGTTGATGAAGAAGCTAACGGATCTCGACGCAGTCGCGTACGTGCGGTTCGCTTCCGTTTACCGTGAGTTCAAGGACGTGGAGACGTTCATGGACGAGTTAAACAAAGTGCTGCACGCAGAGGGAGAATAAGGAGGGTACCTTTGATGAAAGCAAGGAGGGTAATTCCGGCGGTGATTGCTACCGGCTTGTTTGTGACTGTTCTTTCCGCCTGCGGCGGGAAGCAAAACAACGCCACACAGGATGCTGCCGCGACCGACACATTAACGATTGGAATGACACAGGACCTCGATTCCATGGATCCCGCGAAGGCGGAGTCCGCCGGAACCCGCGAGGTTCTGTTTAATGTCTATGACGGACTCATGAAGCCGGATACGGACGGGAATTTGAATCCCGCGGTCGCTTCCGAGTATGTGATTTCCCCCGACGGGAAGACCTATTCGTTCACGTTGCGTAAGGGCGTGAAGTTCCACGACGGAACAAACGTCACCGCACAGGATGTCAAGTTCTCCATCGAGCGCTATAAGAATTCCACGACCGGCGGCTCCCTTGTTTCCGCGTTTGCCGCGGTTGAGAAGGTGGACATCGTTGACGAGACGCATGTGGATGTTGTCCTGCAAGCGCCCGACACGGACTTCCTTGCGTATTTCACCATCGGCATTACACCGGCTTCCGTGGAGGATCTGGACGCAAACCCCGTGGGATGCGGCCCCTACAAGTATGTCTCCAGAACCCCCTTGGAGAACGTGACCTTTGAAAAGTTCGACGATTACTGGGATGAGGCAGGACGCGCCCACATTCAAAACGTCGTCTACAAGGTCACGACCAATACCGATGCAATCGGGATGGAGCTTGCGGGCGGCTCCTTAGACATGTTCTACCGCACCCCGGAAGCGCAGCTTTCCCAGCTCTCGGAGGAGGAGTTCACAATCTACGAAGGCACGATGAACCTTGTGCAGGCGCTGTACTTAAACAACGCGAAGGCACCCTTTGACGATGTGCGGGTGCGTCAGGCGCTTTGCTATTGCATCGATAAGGGACAGATCAAGGAATTAGTCTCCGGCGGAAAGGGCGAGGAAGTGGGCAGCAGCATGTACCCCTCCTTCGGGAAGTACTTCGTGCCGGAATTAAACGATACCTACAAAACAGATATTGAAAAAGCAAAGGCGCTGCTTGCGGAAGCGGGACTTTCCGGTGGCTTTACCTTTACCATCCATGTTTCGAGCGCGCATCCGCAGCACATTGAAACCGCGCAGGTCTTAAAGGAGCAGTTCGCACAGATTGGCGTGACCGCAAACATCCAGCAGATTGAGTGGAACACCTGGCTTTCCGACGTGTACACCGGAAGAAACTATGAGGCAACCGTCGTGGGCGTTGACGCGTCCGCGTTGAACGCGCCCTCCATGCTGTCGCGTTTTCAGTCGGATGCCGGCAACAACTTTGTGAATTTCAATTCCGCGGCGTACGACGAAACCTACCAAAAGGCAAGCGCATCGGTTGATGATGCGGAAAAGACCGCACTTTACAAGGATTGCTTAACGATTCTTTCCGAAGAAGCGGCAAGCGTCTACATCCAGGACCTGCCCAGCTTCGTGGTGTTAAACAAGAAGTTTACCGGATACGAGTTCTATCCGCTGTACGCGCAGAACATCGCACTCATCCGCCCGGCGGAATAAGCGGGATTGTCGTAAAGGGTTAAGATGCGTTACGTTTTCAAAAAATGCGGCACAATGCTGCTGACCCTCATTGTGGTGAGTCTGTGCCTGTTCATCGCCTTTTGGTTGATCTCCGGTGATCCCGCAACCCACATTCTTGGAACGGGGGCGACACCGGAGCGTCTGCAGGCGCTGCGCGAAGAGCTGGGGCTGAATGCGCCCCTGTTTGTGCGGTACTTCCGGTGGCTGAAGGGCTTTCTGACCGGGGACCTTGGGACGTCTTACGTGTATTCGCTTCCCGTGCGGGATTTGCTTGCCTCAAAGATTCCCGTGACATTTTTCCTTGCGGTATTCTCCTTTGTTTTGGTGTGCCTGATTGGAATTCCCTTAGGGCTTTACACCGGTCGCCATGCGGGCGGCAGGGCGGACAAAATCATCATGGTCTGCAACCAGGTGATCATGTCGATTCCGCCGTTTTTCTCCGGTATTCTCATCAGCTGGGTTTTCGGCATGATTCTGCATCTGTTTGCGCCGGGCGGCTACGTTCCGTTTTCGAAAAGCGCTCCCGCATTCTTCTCGTATATGATTTTCCCCGCAATCGCGATTGCCTTACCGCGCGCGGCGATGACCGCAAAGCTCTTGCGCGGCTCCATTTTGGAGGAGGCGGGAAAGGATTACACAAGAACGGCGTATTCCAGAGGAAACACCGTGAACGGCGTGCTGTTTCATCATGTGTTTAAGAACGCCTTTTTACCGGTCTTAACCTTCCTGGGCATGAGTCTAGCAAACATGCTCGCGGGCTCCTTGGTCGTGGAGCGCGTCTTTAACATCCCGGGCATGAGCAATACGCTCTTGACCTCCATCGGGAACCGCGATTATCCGGTGGTCTTAGCCGCCGTGATGTGGATTGCCTTTGTCATCATCGTCATTAACCTGGCGGTCGATTTGCTTTACCGCGTGCTCGACCCCAGAACGGCACAGGAGTAGGGGATGGAGAAGACTTCGTTTAGACAACGGTTCAAAACGTATGTCAGTCACCTGCCGCACCCGGGGTATTTCAGGGCGGGGCTTGTGATTACCGCCATCGTGCTGTTCGTGATTATCGTTGGGATTTTCTACATGCCCTACGGTCCCACGGAGTTAAGCCCTGACCGTTTGCAGGACCCGTCGCTCTTACACCTTATGGGAACGGACAAGATGGGGCGCGACGTGTTCTCCCGCGTGATGTACGGCAGCCGCGTCACGCTCTTAGTCGCAATGGGGACAATGATCATCGGTGCCGGCTGCGGGATTTTGATCGGGGCGCTCACCGGCTTTTACGGCGGAGCTTTGGATGAGGTCGTGATGCGCATCATGGACGCGCTCTTTGCCTTCCCGAATGTGCTGCTGGCGCTGGTTCTGGTTTCCCTCTTCGGGTCCGGCACCTTCCGCGTGATGTGGGCACTGGGCATTGCCTTCATCCCGTCCTTTGCCCGTGTGGTCAGAAGCGAGTATATCCGCTGCAAGCACATGGACTATGTCAAGAATGCGCGCTTACAGGGTGTCGGAAACCTGCGCGTCATCTTCGTTCATATTTTACCGAACGTGAAGGGCGTTTTGCTCTCCAATTTATTGATCGGGTTTAACAATGCGGTGCTTGCGGAGGCGGGCTTGAGCTTTCTGGGAATCGGGAGCCAGCCGCCCTACGCGTCCTTAGGACAGATGATTGCGGAGGGGCAGGAGGTGTTTTTCCGCGTGCCGTCCTGTGTTCTGGGACCCGGCATCGTGATTGTTTTAATGGTTTTGGGTTTTTCCTTAATGGGTGAGGGTATCCGCACGGCATCCGGCACCCTGGAGGAATAAGCGGCAGGGAAGCCCGCGTCATAAATCAAGAGCGATGGACAGAAAAGAAGAAGTCATTTTAGAAGTGAATCATTTGACGATTGAGTTCCACGATCACGACACACCGGAGCGTGTGGTCGATGACGTGAACTTCGTGCTGCACAAGCAGGAGATTTTGGGAATCGTGGGAGAGTCCGGCTCCGGAAAGAGCATGTCCGCTTTGGCAATCGCGGGGCTTTTAAAGCGGCACGCCTTATCGCTGTCCGGGGAAATCCTCTTTGACGGAACGGACCTTTTGACCTGCGACAGGGAACGGCTGCGCTCCTATCAGGGAGACGAGATCTCGATGATTTTTCAGGAGCCCATGACGAGCCTGAATCCCTTGCAGCGCATCGGACACCAGATGGAGGAGTGCCTTCGGATTCACCATAAGGAAATGACAAAGAAGGAGCGCTACGACAGGGCAATCCGCACCATGACGGCGGTGGGGCTTGACGATGCGGAAAAGCTTTACCGTATGTATCCGCATGAGCTCTCCGGCGGGATGCGGCAGCGTGTCATGATCGGTGCCGCCACCATCGCAAGACCCAAGATTCTCATTGCGGACGAGCCCACGACCGCGCTCGACGTCACCATCCAGGCGCAGATCATCGCGCTCCTTAGAAAGGTCAACGTCAAGCGCGAAACGGCGATTCTGTTCATCTCGCATGACTTAAGTCTGGTCCGGCAGCTTTGCCACAAGGTCATTGTCATGCAGAAGGGCAGAATTGTGGAAAGCGGAATCACGGAAGAAGTTTTCGAGCATCCGGAGCAACCCTACACGCAGGCACTCATTGAGGCCATTCCGAAGGTGGAATTGTGAGCGGCAAAACAAACACGGAACTGAACGGAATCTGGAAGATGCATGCGCCCCTGGAGGGTGAGGTTTTGCGCGCGACGAATTTAAACGTCTTTTACCGCGACCGCGCAAAGCTCTTGTTTAAGCAAAACGCCTTAAAGCAGGTGCTTTATGACGTGAACTTTCATATCAAAGAGGGCGAGATTTTAGGGCTCTGCGGAGAGTCCGGCTGCGGGAAGTCGACGCTTTCAAAGACCGCGACCGGCATCATAAAGGATTTCACGGGCGAGCTGTTACTAAAGCACGGGCAGCCCCAGATGGTCTTCCAGGATCCCTACAGCTCCCTAAATCCCTCCAAGAAAATCGGCTGGCTTTTGGAGGAGCCGTTAAAGGTTGACCGCAAAAAGCAGTGGACGGGGGAGGAGCGCCGCGCACGGGTGCGCGAAATCATCGCGCAGGTGGAGCTTGACGAGCATCTTTTGGAGCGCTATCCGGATGAGCTTTCGGGCGGGCAGCGCCAAAGAGTCTCCATCGCAGCCGCCATCATGCGGCGCACAAAGCTGCTCATCGCGGACGAGCCGGTGAGCGCCCTGGACGTGACCATTCAGGCGCAGGTCTTAAAGCTGCTCGATGACCTGCACAGAAACTTAGGACTCTCCATCCTGTTCATTTCGCATGACCTGCGCGTGGTCTACCAGATTTGCGACCGCGTGATGATTATGCAGAAAGGGCGCATTGTCGAACAGGGAACGGTTGACGAGGTTTACCGCAATCCGCAGCAGGAGTACACAAAACAGCTTCTGCGGGCGGCAAATTTGTGAAATATCACCAAAACAATCATAGATTTATAATATTCCGTACAAAAAAATTCGAAAAAGTGTAGACATTTTTTACAATCTGCGGTAAAGTATTAGTTGGGAACAACCGAAATATATAGTGCAACCAACAAAGTTTTTATTCGGAAGGAGTAGACATGGCAGCGGAACGCGTTACAGGACTTCCCTCATATCTGGGGCGATACAACTCCTATAACGTACCTCTTACGGACGAAGAGGAAAAGCTCGAAGCCGGGCAGGGACAGCAGCAGGGATTAAACGCTGAGTCTTCTGCGCAGCAGCTCTACGAAACCCCCTTCCCGCGCAAGGATGCAAACATCCGTGACATCGCGGAATCCTTCGCAGGACGTGACAAGGTCCTTTCGGATTTCTCCTTCGGTAACGAGATTGAGACCCTTGACATGCAGAAGGCAATCTCCGACATGCAGGGCGACAGACTCTTACAGGAGTACCAGTACTTCGTGGGCAGCGCCCAGGAGAGCATGGGCAACGTGATCAGCAATACCGCGGACGGCACAGTCATCCGCTTGAACTAAAGCCTTTCCTTTCTCAAACAAAACAACCGTTTTCACAAAGGTCGTGCGTGTGGCACGACCTTATTTTTTGTGTTAAGATAGTGCGAAAAGGGGAATGTTATGCAGAACACAAATACCGTACTGATTGGCTATATGGGAAGCGGAAAGTCGACGGTCGCCCGGATTATGGCGGACCGTTACCGCCTGCGCCTTTTGGACACGGACACGATGATCGAGAAGTCGACGGGGAAGTCCATTTCGCAGATTTTTGCCGAAGAGGGGGAGGCGGCATTCCGCCAGATGGAGACACAGTGCTTAAAGCGCATCGCGGACGCGAAGGCGGACCATTTGATTGTGGCATCCGGCGGCGGCACCGTGCTGCGCGAGGAAAACCAGGCGCTGTTAAAGGAAATCGGGAAGGTGGTCTACCTAAAGGTGACACCGGAAACGGCATACAACCGTGTCAAGGGCTCAGCGGCATCAAGACCGCTGCTGCAGGGCGCAGATCCCTACGGACAGATTGTGAAGATGCTTGCGGAGCGGGAGAACGCGTATCTTCGGGCTTCAGACATCATCATCGCGACGGACGATTTAACGGCGGAAACGATTGCGGACCGGGTCTTTGACCTAAGGTTTGACAACTGAAGGCAAGAACGGCGTAAAATGGAGAAACATATAAAAGGGGTGCAGCATGAAAATCTTAATCATTAACGGACCGAACCTGAATTTTTTGGGCATCCGGGAAAAGGATGTTTACGGGACGGAAACGTACGACGATCTTGTGCGCATGATCAAAAAGCATGCCACGGATTCCGCCTTTGAGGTGACCATCGTCCAGACGAACCACGAAGGCGTCATCATCGACCAGATTCAGGCGGCTTACGGGGACGGAACGGAAGGCATCATCATCAATCCCGGCGCCTATACGCATTACAGCTACGCCATCTATGACGCGTTAAAGAGTGTCAGCGTTAACGGAATACCGATAATTGAAGTGCATATTACCGATATCTCCGCCCGCGAGGAGTGGCGCAAGCTCTCCGTCACGGCGCCTGCCTGCGACTTACAGATTACGGGCGAGGGCTTCGAGGGCTATCTTCATGCGATGGACGCCCTTGCGGCGCTGATTCTCGAAAAACAATCGCGTTAAACCTCATCCGGCGAAAGGGGGCTTTCATGTTACAGGGAAAACATATCTTACTGGGTGTTTCCGGCGGGATTGCGGCGTACAAGACGGCGACGCTTGCTTCCGCGCTGGTCAAGGCGGGCGCCGAAGTGCGTACCGTCATGACGGAAAACGCGACAAAGCTCATTTCTCCCGTTGTGTTTGACAACTTAACCGGAAACAAGACATCGACGGATGTCTTTGACCGCACGTATCGTGAAAAGGTCTCTCACATCGCGAATGCCGCCTGGGCGGACCTTCTCATCATTGCGCCCGCCACCGCGAACGTGATTGCGAAGCTTTCCCACGGCATCGCGGATGACATGCTCACGACCACGACCCTTGCCTGCACCTGCAAAAAGCTCATCGCGCCCGCGATGAACACCCACATGTACGAAAACCCCGTGACACAGGACAACATCGAAATGCTTAAAAAATACGGCTTTGAGGTCATTGAGCCTGACAGCGGCTTTCTTGCCTGCGGGACTTCCGGAAAGGGGCGCATGGTTGAGCCGGAGGATCTTTTGGAGGTGATTAAGCATTTTGTTCCGTGCAAAAAAGATCTTGCCGGAAAGCGCGTCTTAGTCACTGCGGGACCCACCAGGGAGGCGCTCGATCCGGTGCGCTTTCTCACGAATCATTCCAGCGGAAAGATGGGGTACGCCCTTGCGCAGGCAGCGGATGTGCGCGGGGCGCAGGTGACGCTCGTCACGGGAAAGACGAACCTGACGCCGCCGCCCTTTGTGAAGGTCATCGAGGTGGAGAGCGCGGCGGAAATGTTTGATGCGGTCACAAGTCACGCCGCGGAGTGCGACATCATCATCAAGGCGGCCGCGGTCGCGGATTACCGCCCGGCAAACGTTTCAAGCGAAAAAATCAAGAAGGGCGCGGACGGAAGCGATATGACCGCGATTCCTTTGGAGCGCACGAAAGACATTCTTGCGTACCTCGGGGAGCACAAAAAAGAGGGACAGATTCTGGTGGGCTTTGCGATGGAGACGGAGAACCTGATCGAAAACGCAAAACAAAAGCTCGAAAAGAAAAACCTGGATATGATTTGCGCGAATTCCTTGCGGAATCCCGACGCCGGCTTTGACACTGCCACGAATGTCTTGACGCTTTTGAAAAAAGACGGCGCAAAGGAGCTGCCCGTCATGACCAAGCGCGAGGCGGCGGATAAGATTCTGGATGAAATTTGCTATTGAAAAAATAAGGCCGATAGAGTAGAATATTTCAGTAAATTGCGCAATTTAAGTTAAAGGAGAGATTTTATGATTTCTGCAGGTGATTTTAGAAACGGCGTAACGCTTGAGATCGACGGCAATGTGGTCCAGATCATTGAGTTCCAGCACGTGAAGCCCGGCAAGGGTGCCGCGTTTGTCAGAACCAAGATCAAGGACGTCATCAACGGGGGCGTGACGGAAAAGACCTTCCGTCCCACGGAAAAGTTCCCGCAGGCGAGAATCGATCGCAAGGACATGCAGTATCTGTACGCGGACGGGGATCTGTACAACTTCATGGACGCGGAGACCTACGAACAGATTGCAATCGGCAAGGATGTGGTGGGCGATTCCTTAAAGTTCGTGAAGGAAAACGAGACCTGCAAGGTCTGTTCCTACAACGGAAGCGTGTTCTCCATCGAGCCGCCGCTGTTTGTGGAGCTTGAAATCACGGAGACAGAGCCCGGCTTCAAGGGCGATACGGCGACCGGCGCGACAAAGCCCGCTACGGTGGAAACCGGTGCGCAGGTGGCGGTTCCGTTATTCGTTTCCGAGGGTGATGTCATCAAGATTGATACGAGAACGGGAGAGTATCTCTCCAGAGCGTAAGGTGTTAAGCGCCGTCCGGGTTACCCCCGGGCGGCAATCATAGATTTGTGATTATGCGCCCGTAGTCTAATGGATAGAACGAAGGCCTCCGACGCCTTTAATGCAGGTTCGATTCCTGTCGGGCGTATTTTCCTGTCAGGGAACAGGATGGATTGTATTTATTATGAAGAAACAGAACGAAACATGGAATAACATCATGATCTTTATCATGGATCATAAGAAGAGGATTATGCCGGCGGTCCTGTTGGTGTGCGTTGCGTTGACGGTGTTCTTTGCGATGCAGGCGAATAAGCGGGCAGGCACGGCAACCGCATCCTTAAATGAGGGCGCAACGGGGTATGAGGTCCCCGTGACGGAGGTGGCGCAGAACGCGTATCCGGAGGTCAACGAACTGATCCGTACCTATTATGAAGCCTGGGCGAAGGGGGATACGGAGGCCATCGACAAGGTGTACCGCACGCTCGACGAGACGGAACGCTTAAAGACCGTGGAGCTTGCAAACTACATCGAGGACATCCCGGAAATCAACGTCTTTACAAAGCCCGGTCCCGTGGAAGGCTCCTACGTGGTCTATGCCTCCATTACCGTCAAGTTCCATGATTACGCGGAAAGCGTCCCCGGTGTACACGCGCTTTACGTGTGCACGGATGAGGACGGCACCCTGTATATCAATTCGGAAAACTCGGACGATCACATCAAGGAATACATCCGTGAAATTTCGTTACAGAACGACGTCATCGATCTTTACAACACGGTCTCCGCAAGATATAACGAGATGAAGGCGCAGGATGCGGCACTGGATACCTTCTTAAGCAGCATGCTGGGCAACGTGAACATCACGGTGGGAGAAGCGCTTGCGACCAACATGGCGGCGAAGGATGTCGCTGCGGCGCAGGAAGCGGGTACCGCGGAAACCGCATCAGAGGAAACTCCTTTAGAGGAAGCAGGAAGCGGCGCATCCACAGGAACGCAGGTGGCGACACGCAACATCATCCGCGCGACGGATGTTGTGAACATCCGCACCAGCGATTCCGAGACCGCGGATAAGATTGCGAAGACCGCGATGGGTGATGAGTATACCCAGTTGGAGGCGAGAGCAAACGGCTGGAGCAAGATTCTGTATGAAGGCCGGGAAGCCTTCGTGAAGACAGAGTTCTTCGAGGTGGTCGGAACGGAGGAGGTGCCGGGCGGCACGGAGATTGCGGCAGCGAACGCGTCAACGGCAGCAAGCACGGCTTCGAGTGCGGCAAGTACCGCTTCGAGCGCATCAAGCAGTGCGTCCTCAAGAGCAAGCACGGCTTCGAGTAGTGCATCGTCGACCGGCGCAGGCACAGCGTCGAGCGCATCAAGCGCTTCAAGCAGCGCATCCACAAGGACGAGTGCCGCGTCAGCATCTTCGGCAGGCGCCGCAAGTGCCGCAAGTACGGGTGCAAGCACAACCGCGGGCGGAATCACGGGTCCCGGGGATTACCATGTGAAGGAAACAACGAGGGTTCGCAAGAGCGCATCCACGGAGTCTGACATCGTGGCGGTCGCGTACCAGAAGAACCCCATCGAGGTCGTGAACGTTCAGGCGGACGGCTGGTGTAAGGTGAAGTATGACGGTAAGGATGGATTTGTGAAGGCGGAGTACTTAACGGAGTGAGTCAGGGGGACGGGTACACTGACTCATTTGGCCGTTGGACAGCAGTGAACCGTTCGCAGAATGAGTCAGTGTACCCGTCCCCCTGACTCACTTGAGAAAGGAGCAATTATGTCTTATGTAGATGAAGTTTATGAGTATGTTGTAGCGAAGAACCCGGCGCAGCCGGAGTTTCATCAGGCGGTCAAGGAGGTTCTGGATTCCCTGCGCGTGGTGATTGAGGAGCACGAAGCGGACTATAAGCGCGACGCATTGTTGGAACGCATTGTAACGCCGGAGCGCCAGATTCTCTTCCGCGTGCCGTGGGTGGACGACAAGGGACAGGTGCAGGTCAATAACGGCTTCCGTATCCAGTTCAATTCCGCAATCGGTCCGTACAAGGGGGGCTTGCGCTTACACCCTTCGGTGAATTTGGGCATCATCAAGTTTTTGGGCTTTGAGCAGGTCTTTAAGAATTCCCTGACCGGCTTACCGATTGGCGGCGGCAAGGGCTGCAGCGACTTTGATCCGAAGGGAAAGTCTGACCGCGAGGTCATGGCGTTCTGCCAGAGCTTTATGACGGAATTGTCCCGTCACATCGGTCAGTTTACGGATGTGCCGGCGGGCGACATCGGAACGGGCGCAAGAGAAATCGGCTACATGTACGGCATTTATAAAAAGATCAACAACCGCTATGAAGGCGTTTTGACCGGCAAGGGGTTGACCTACGGCGGGTCGCTTGCAAGAACGGAAGCGACGGGCTATGGGTTAATCTACCTGACCGAGGAGATGTTAAAGGCAAACGGCACGGACTTAAAGGGCAAGATCTGCACGGTGTCCGGCGCCGGCAACGTCGCGATTTACGCCATCCAGAAGGCGCATGAATTGGGCGCGAAGGTTGTGACGTGCTCTGACTCCACCGGATGGATTTACGATCCCGAGGGCATCGATGTCGATCTTTTGAAGGAGGTCAAGGAAGTGAAGCGCGCGCGTCTGACGGAATATGCCGCTGCGAGAAAGAGCGCGGAATACCATGAGGGCAAGGGCGTCTGGACGGTGAAGTGCGATGTGGCGCTTCCCTGCGCGACGCAGAATGAGCTGAACTTAGACGACGCGAAGGAGCTGGTCAAGAACGGTGTGTATGCGGTCTGCGAGGGCGCGAACATGCCCACGACACCGGACGCGACGGAATACTTCCAGGAGCAGGGCGTGAAGTTCGTGTGCGGCAAGGCGGCAAATGCCGGCGGCGTCGCGACCAGCGCTCTGGAAATGAGCCAGAACTCCGAGCGGCTGCACTGGACCTTTGAAGAGGTTGACGAAAAGCTCAAGGGCATCATGGTCAACATCTTCAAGAACCTGGATGCCGCCGCAAAGAAGTACGGAATGGAGGGCAACTACGTCGCAGGCGCGAACATCGCCGGGTTCTTAAAGGTCGCGGAAGCGATGCAGGCACAGGGCATTGTATAACGTATACTTTTTACCGAAATAACGTAAATACAGGGTGTCAGCAGTTTTTTGTCTGACACTCTGTTTTTCGATAATAAATTGTGATACAATTATATTTGTCGCATAAAAACATTTGGAGGCAGGAGTGGATACACAAGGAAAGCTGAATCCCCAGCAGTTGGATACATTAGGTGAGATTGGCAACATCACCATGGGCAATTCCGCAACGACCTTAAGCATGATGGTCAATAAGCGGGTCGATATCACAACACCACAGATTCAGGTCGTTCCCAGAGCGAAGGCGATGGAAGGATTTGAAAAGACCTGTATCTTTGTCAACATCAAGTACGTCAAGGGCATCACCGGGAACAACGTATTTATCTTACGTCCCATTGATGTTCTGGTCTTAACGGATTTGATGATGGGCGGCGCGGGACAGCCGCAGGCGGGACCGTTGTCAGAGCTTCACATCTCCGCCGCGTCGGAAGCCATGAACCAGATGATGGGCGCTTCCGCAACCAGTATGTCCACGATGTTAAAGCTGCCGGTCGACATTTCGACACCGAATGTTTCGCAGGTGGACGTGGACTCCGTGATTGCCTTTGAGCAGGCATTCGAGGCGAAGTACCAGGAGTTCGTACGAATCAACTTCCACATGGAGATCGAGGGCGTCCTTGCCTCAAGCATGATTCAGATGTACCCGCTGCAGTTTGCGGTTGCGATGTGCAATCAGTTCAACCGCGTCAAGGGTCCGGCAGGTCCGGCATGATCAAGCAGGAGGTTTTAGAAATCCGCAAGCAGTTTACGCCGGATCGGTGCACCATTGACACAATTGCGGGCTGCTATGTGGATTACGAGAAGAATAAAAAACTGGTCTTCAAGCAGGCATTTCAATCACTACCGGAAGAAGAAACCTACAAATACTTCGATATTTTCCAACATACGTTAAGCGGAACGGCGGGCAAGAATCTTTTGGATCTTGCCTTTCCTTACGAAGAAGAGCAGCTTGGCGGCGCGCAGGAGTTTCTGATGACCCTGCGGGAAACGAAGCTGTCCGATGATGCGCTGTTGGAAAACTTCTACGATAAGATCATTGCGTCCTTCGTGCATCCGGAAAATTACCTGATTGTTTTGGCGCACGCCTCTTATGATATCCCCGGTGTGACAAGCGACCGCATCGCAATGGAGGATGCGTCCGATGACGTGTTTGAGTACCTTCTGTGCGCAATCTGTCCGGTGGTGCTGTCCAAGGGCGGGCTGTCGTTCAACGAAAAGAAGCAGGTGATTGAGGCAAGAAAGCGCGACTGGATTGTGGACGCACCGGTCAAGGGCTTTTTGTTTCCGGCGTTTAATTTACGCAACACGGACATCCACAGCGCGCTGTATTACACAAAGAAAGCGGATGATGTGCAGCCGGAATTTATTTCGTTTCTCTTCGGCGCGGCCGCTCCCATGAGCGCATCCGACCAGCGCGATACGTTTGACGCACTGATTACGGATACCGTCGGGGAAGACGCGGACTTGGAGACCGTCAAAAACATTCACGACAATTTGCAGGAGCTCATCGAGGCGCACAAGGAGGACAAGGAGCCCTTCACCTTAGAGAAGGCGGATGTCAAGCGCCTGTTCAAGGACAGCGGCGTTTCCGACGCGCGCTTAAAGACCTTCGATGAGAATTATTTGAAGACGGCGGGCGATGAGGATTACCCGCTTTTGGCAAGCAATTTAAAGCACGGAACGAAGTTCGGGATGAAGACCCCGGACGTCGAGATTAAGGTGAAGCCGGAGCGGACGGACCTTGTCAGGGCGCAGGTCGTCAACAAGCGGCAGTGCCTGGTCGTCGAGGTGAACGGTTCGGTGGAAGTCAACGGGGTTCCCGTAAAGATTCTGCAGTAAGGAGATACAACAGGGACAGGCAGCGTGTTAAAACGGTTACTGGCGGAAGTAAAAGAATTCAAATGGGTTTCCATCTTAACACCCGTGTGCATGATCGGCGAGGTCATTGCGGAGATGGTAATCCCGCGTCTGATGGCGCGGATTGTCGACGACGGGATTAACGCGCACAACATGCAGGTCATCATTTCGACCGGCGCCGTTATGATTGTCGTTGCCCTGATTGCGCTTTTGTTCGGCGTGCTGGGCGGGTTTTTCGGTGCAAAGGCCTCCGCAGGCTTTGCGAGGAACTTACGCAAGGCGATGTTTGACAACATCCAGACCTTTTCCTTTGCAAACATCGATAAGTTTTCCACATCAGGACTCGTGACGAGGCTCACGACGGACGTCACGAATATCCAGAACGCGTACCAGATGATTCTGCGCATGGCGATGCGTGCTCCCTCCTCCATGATCATTGCGATGGTGCTTTCCTTCACGATTTCCGCAAGGCTTTCCACCATTTATCTTGTTGCGGTCATCTTTTTGATCTTTGTCGCCGTATTCTTAATGCGGCGCGTGACAAAATACTTCCGGCAGGTCTTTGAAAAATACGACGCCCTGAATGAGAGCGTGCAGGAGAATGTGCGCGCAATCCGCGTGGTCAAGGCATTTGTGCGGGAGGACTACGAGGTGTCGAAGTTCCAAAAGGCGGCGGAAAACATTTATCAGATGTTCGTCAAGGCGGAAAAGAACATGACCGTTGTCATGCCCGTCATGATGGGAACGGTCTACACCTGCATTCTTTTGATCAGCTATTTCGGCGCACGCATGATTGTGAGTAACGCGCTTTCCACCGGCGACCTGATGAGCCTGCTCACCTACTGCATGAACATTTTGATGAGCTTGATGATGGTCTCGATGGTCATTGTCATGATCACCATGTCGCAGGCAAGCGCAAAGCGCATTGTCGAAGTCATGGAGGAAAAGAGTGCCATCACAAATCCCGCAGATCCCGTCTATGAAGTCAAGGACGGCAGCATCTCCTTTCAAAAGGTATCGTTTTCCTATCATGAAGGCAGCGAGGAGCATGTGCTCAAGGAGATTGATTTGGAAATCGCTTCGGGACAGGCCATCGGTATCATCGGCGCGACCGGCAGCGCGAAAACCTCTTTGGTCAACATGATCAGCCGGCTCTACGATGTGTCGGAGGGTGCGGTCTATGTGGGCGGAAGAGACGTGCGCGCGTACGACTTAACAACGCTTCGCGATGCCGTTTCCGTGGGGCTGCAAAAGAACGTGTTGTTCTCCGGCACCATTTACGAGAACCTGCGCTGGGGAGACAAGAACGCGACAGAGGAGGCGTGCAGGGAGGCGGCGCGTCTTGCCTGCGCGGACGAATTCATCACACAGTTCCCGAAGGGCTATGAAACCAAAATCGAGCAGGGCGGAACGAACGTGTCCGGCGGGCAGAAGCAGCGGCTGTGCATCGCAAGGGCGCTTTTAAAGAAACCGAAGATTTTGATTCTGGACGACTCCACCTCTGCGGTCGACACGGCGACGGACGCCCGCATCCGGCAGGCATTTAAGGAGAAGATTCCGGACACGACAAAGCTCATCATTGCGCAGCGCATCGCGTCCGTGATGGATTTGGATAAGATCATCGTGATGGATGACGGCAGGGTGAACGGATTTGGTACCCATGCGGAGCTGATGGAGAATAACGAGATTTACCGCGAGCTTTATGAATCGCAGACAAGCGGCGCAAGAGACTTTGACGAGGCATCTTAACGGAATATGGCGCAGGAAAACGTAAAAGAAGTGAAGATGGGGCGCCGGGGTCCCATGGGACCAAGGCCCAAGGTCGAGAACCCCAAGCTGCTGTTAAAGCGCGTCATGGGGTATGTGTTTAAGTACTACGGAATCCACATGGTGCTCGTGCTGTGCTGCATTGTGATCAGCGTGTTCGCGAACCTGCAGGGGACGCTGTTTATGCGCACCCTCATCGATTCCTACATTACGCCCATGATGGGAGAAGCGAATCCGGATTTTGCACCGCTTTTTGGTGCAATCCGCAGGGTGGCGGTTGTGTACGCAATCGGGGTTGCGGTGTCGTTTCTTCAGCAGCGCCTGATGATCTATGTCAATCAGGGAACGTTGAAGAGGATGCGCAACGAGCTCTTTTCAAAAATGGAGTACCTGCCGGTCAAATACTTTGACACCCACGCGCACGGAGACATCATGTCGGTTTATACGAACGACATCGATACCCTGCGTCAGATGGTTTCCCAGAGCGTTCCGCAGTTTTTCAATTCCGCGATCACCATCGTGTCCATCCTTGTTTCGATGCTTGCCCTAAACGTGCCCATGACGTTTTTGACGCTTGCCATGGTTGCGGTCATGGTGTTTAGCGCCTCGCAGGCAACCAGGGTTTCCGGAAGAAACTTTGTGGAGCAGCAGCGCAATTTGGGAAGCTTAAACGGCTTTATCGAAGAGACCATGACCGGGCAGAAGGTGGTTAAGGTTTTCAACCACGAGGATGAGAGCATTGAGACCTTTGACGAACTCAATGAAGCGCTTTACCAAAGCGCGTATAAGGCGAACGCGTACGCGAACCTGATGGGACCCATTTCGATGCAGCTGGGGAACACCAGCTATGTGGTCTGTGCGATGGTGGGCGGGCTGTTTGCCTTGAACGGTTATCTCGGATTTACCGTGGGTGCCCTGGCAAGCTTTTTGACCCTGAACCGCAATTTCAACATGCCCATCAATCAGGTGACCGCGCAGTTTAATTCCATCATCATGGCGCTCGCGGGCGCGGAGCGGATTTTCAGGCTCATGGACGAGGAACCGGAAACGGATGAGGGCTATGTCACCTTGGTCAATGCGCGGGAAGAAAACGGCGTTTTAACAGAGACAGAGGAACGCACCGGAAAATGGGCGTGGAAGCATTACCACAAGGCGACGGATACCACGGATTATGTTCCTTTGCAGGGCGATGTGACCTTCCACGGGGTGGACTTCGGGTATACGGATGACAAGATGGTTTTGCATGACATTGTGCTGCATGCTTTACCGGGTCAAAAGATTGCGCTGGTGGGGTCGACGGGCGCCGGAAAGACCACCATCACCAACCTGATCAACCGGTTCTATACGATTCAGGACGGAAAGATCCGCTACGACAATATCAATGTCAACAAGATTAAAACACAGGATTTGAGACGATCCTTAGGGATGGTCTTGCAGGATACGCATTTGTTTACCGGAACCGTGAAGGAAAATATCCGTTACGGCAATCCGGACGCGACGGATGAAGAGGTCATCGCCGCCGCGAAGCTTGCGAATGCGGACAAATTCATCAAGCGTCTCCCCGAGGGGTATGACACGATGCTCACGGGCGACGGCGCGAATTTAAGTCAGGGGCAGCGGCAGTTGCTCGCGATCGCAAGAGCCGCCATCGCGGACCCGCCGGTGCTCATTCTGGATGAGGCGACCAGCTCCATCGACACCAGAACGGAACGGCTGGTGCAGGAGGGCATGGACCATCTCATGAAGGGAAGAACCACCTTTGTCATTGCGCACCGTCTTTCCACCGTCAAGAACGCGGATCAGATTCTTGTCATGGAGAACGGCCGCATCATCGAGCAGGGCACGCATGACGAGCTCATTGCATTGGGGAAAAAGTATTACCAGCTCTACACAGGAAAAACGGCGTAAGATGTGATAGAATTAATTCCGTAATCACGAAAAGCGCAACAATGGGGGTTGCATGGAACGCTGCACAAACGTCCTGATTGTCGAAGACGATAAAATGATCGCGGAGATGCTCCGCATGTATATCGAGTCTGTGGACCGCTACCGGCTTGTGAAGATTGTCGAGAATGCGCTTCTTGCGCCCGTTCACTGCGCGCACGGCGAGGTGCAGCTCATCTTAATGGATGTCTATACGCAGCTCGGCGCGGACGGAATCGCCGCTGCGGAGGTCATCAAAAAAGAATCCCCGGAAATCAAGATTATCATCATTACCGGCATGCCGGAGTTTTCTTATATCAAACGGGCACGGGAAGCGGGCGTGGAAAGCTTCTGGTACAAGGAAGCGGACAAAGAGGAGCTTTTGGAGCTCATGGACAATACCATGGCGGGAGAGAGCGTTTACCCCACGGAAACGCCTCTGACACCGTTTGGATTGACCAGCAATAAGGAGCTGACCGACCGCGAGGTGGAGGTGTTGCGCGGCGTGGTGCGCGGGGACACCAACGCGGAGATCAGCGAAAAGCTGTTTCTTTCGGTGGAGACGGTCAAGATGCATGTGAAGTCGCTGTTGAGCAAAACCGGCTTCCGGACGCGTACGGAGCTTGCGGTACGGGCGCGGGAGACCGGGCTTGTGATCTTTGAGGAATAAGAAGGAGAATCCACATGAAAAGCGTATTACTGATTGATGATGACAACATCGTGCACATCGTGGTGAAGCGTGTTCTGGGCGGTGACTTTCAGGTGCAATGCGCCTTAAACGGATCAAGCGGCATTGAAATGATGAAGGAGTCGCTGCCGGATCTTGTGCTCATGGATATCCGCATGCCGGACGAGGACGGCTTCGAGGTCTATCAACGGATGTTGAAGGATGAGCGCTTAAAGGATGTTCCGGTCATCTTCTTAACCGCGGAGGAGGATTCCTCCATCGAGGAAATGTGCCTGCAGGAGGGCGCGGTGGATTATGTCAAAAAACCGTTCGCGCCCCGTGTTCTGTATAACCGCGTCAGAAACGCAATCGAACTGACCTCCTATCGCAAAGCCGCCATGGAGCAGGCGTAAATGGTCTTACGTCGCCGGAAATACCTGTATCCGGTTCTTTCCCTGATCGTATTGATTCTGGTCAGCGCAATGCGGTTTCTTCCCGCGCGCATCATCGACCCCGAACTCATGCAATACCTCCGCCACGGCATTGTGTGTGCCATGATTCTGTTGTGGGCGGCATCCGCGAGCAGCCGGATTTATCATCCGCAAATCCGCATCTTCCATGCCATCCTTGTGGCGCTGCTTTTGATGATGCAGGTCTTCTGGGGCTTTCGTCATCTGGTGTTCGCGGGAATCCAGCCCTATGAGCGCTTCTTCTGGTATTTGTATTACGTACCGAATCCCGCCATCCCGCTTGTCTCTTATTTTATGACGCTCTACATCGGACGACCGGAGAACTGGCACATGCCGAAGAAATATCTTCTGCTCCTGATTCCGTGTGCGGCGCTTTCGCTTGGCATCGTGACAAACGATTTGCATTTTAAGGCGTTCTGGTTTGACGACCTTAATGCCTCCACCCTGGGCGGTGCGCACCATGTAACGTATTTGTATTTTGTTGTCCAGGCGTGGCTGTTGCTGTTTACGGTGCTTCCCATTGTGCGGCTGTATCAGGTGTGCCGCGCTGCGGGCCTGCAGGTGTATTTGCGCAGCCCCGTCATCGTCGCCGCTTGCGGCATTCTTTATACGATTCTGTATACCATCAACCGTTCCCCGTACGGGGTCGGGTTTATCGAGTCAAGAAACATGACCTACGTCGTTTCCATCGGCGTCTGGGAGGCGTGCCTAAGCGCCGGTCTCATCCCGTCGAACCGGTTTTATCCCTTGTTCTTCAACGCGTCCACCGTGCCCATGAAGATTCTGGATGCGAACGCGCAGGTGCGGTTCCAGTCTGCGGGCGTTGCGGCAGTAGGTCAGGACGATTCCCGTGAGTTCCGCAAGCGGCGCTATGAGATTCCGCTCGGGGAGCTCTACTACGAGGAGGACGTCACGGATTCCATGCGTGTGTTAAAAGCACTGGAGAAGGCCGCGGCGGAGCGCAACGAGGCAAACAGAAAGCTGGAGGCGGAGGCGAAGATTAAGCGCGACACCCTGCGCGTGCAGGAAAAGATGCGTCTGTATGACAAGGCACTGGGGGACGTCAAGAACCAGATCAATACCCTCAAGCAACTGATTTTCGACTGCAGGCAGGCAAAGGGCGCGGAGGCGGAAGAGCTTCTTGCGCGCGTCGCCTTTTATGCCGCCTATGTCAAGCGGCGTTCTAATCTGGTTTTAATCAGTGAGGCGCATAATGAATTGCCGGTGCAGGAGCTGCATTTTTGCCTGCGCGAGACAAACGAAACGCTTGCCCTCATTCCCGTGAGTACGGTGTACCGGCCTCAGATTGCGGAAGACAGTAAGATGAACGCGGTGCGGATTCGGGAAATCTATGACGAATTTGAGGAGACGCTTGAGCGCTTCCTCCCGATTCTTGACCGGATGCGGCTGGAGCTGGTCGCGGATGAGGCAGGGACTACGGTGACGATGGCGGCCTCGGGGCGCGGCATGCGCTCGTATGAAATGAGGTGGCAGGCATGAGTCCTTTGATGTTGAAGGGAATCGTTGTTGTCGCTATCCCGGCAGGCATGGTGTTGCTGTTCCTGGTCTACATGCGGTATTTCCGGCACCGTCTTGTCATCAACAGCATCAAGTACAGCATAGACCACCTGCCCATGGGGCTCATGTTCTACGCGGAAAACGGTCTGGTGCTTTTGACAAACAAAACGATGAACCTGTTGTGCGAGTCGCTGACCGAAAGGCCGTTGATGAACGGCGCGGCATTCCACACCGGACTGTTTGAGAAGACTTTTGACAACGAAACGCGCGTGCGCGGGACGCGGGATGCGTTTTTCCTGATACAACCGGAGCGTGTTATTCATGTAAAGCGCGAGAAGGTCATGATCAACAACACGGTGGTCTACCAGATGACCGCAACCGAGACAACGGATTTGTACCGCAACGAGGAGAAGCTAAGAGACCAGATGAAGGAGCTCGAAAGCGCGCATGAGCGGCTCTTGAGCTTTGATGAAAGTGTTTCCGAGCTTGCGCGTTCGGAGGCCTTCCTTGCGACGAAGGTGCGCATTCACGATATGCTGGGACAGGAGCTGTTGACGACACGCTTTTTCTTAACGGACAAGGACAGCGACCTGACACAGGAGCAGGTGGTTGAGCGCTGGAGTCGCGTGCTGGAGGATTTGACATCGATGGGACAGGGCGAAGGATTAACGCAGGTGAATGCGCAGAAGGCCCGCGCGAACGATGCCTTAAAGGCGCTGACGGATGCCGCAACGGTCATGGGCTTAAGGCTTTCCTTTGCGGGAGATTTTCCGGAGGGCAGCCCGCAGTTGATCAGGATTATCATGTCCTGCGCCCGTGTCTGTATGGGCAATGCAGTCCGTCACGGCAGCGCCACACAGATGGTGATCCGGTTTGAGGAAAAGGAAACAGCGGGCGGGTTTTATACCATTCGTTTCTCCAACAACGGCGTGATCCCGCCAAAGGATATGCCCAGGGGCGGCGGGTTCAACGCAATCGAAAACCTGATGCGCGAGGTGGACGGGGAAATGTCCTTCCTGTTTGAGGATTGGTTTACCTTAGTGATTCGCATTCCGTGGGTGTAAGCGGGAATGTTGAAACGATATAACGACTAATTATTAACGATATAACGATACACCCATAAGAGGATGTTTTTGAAACCGGTCCTCTGATAAGGTAGTATCATCATGGTAATGTTAATGATTAAGGCAATGATCGTGGAAGATCAGGAACTGCAAAGAGATCGGATGACGCGCGTGCTGCAACAGAGCGGGCGCTATGAGGTTGCCGCGTCCATTGACAACGCGGACTTGGCGGACCTCTACATCGAGGGACGCGGGATTGAGCTTGTGCTGATGGATGTCTATACCGCGTTCGGTGCGGACGGACTGGAGGCAAGCGCAAGAATCAAGGAACAGTTTCCGCATGTCAAGATTGTCGTGATGACGTCCATGCCGGAAAGCGGCTGGATTGAGCGCGCCCGCGCTGCCGGTGTCGAAAGCTTCTGGTATAAGGAGGTCGCTGTGGATGCGATTCTCTCTGTCTGCGACCGCACAATGGCGGGGGAATCCGTTTATCCCGCGGGAATGTGAAGACGTTTAAACAGAAACGCTTTTTCTTCCTTCCTTTACCGCCGCAAGGAGCGCGGCGGAGGCTTCTTTCATAAATGTGCGCAGCGCTTCTTCGTCCTGCGGAATCGCGCTTTGAATCGTGAGTGTAATGCCTGCGGCATCCGCAGCCTGCTGCAGTTGCTTTGCGGCATCAGGTACGGGGGCGCTGTGTTCTCCGGTTTCAAACAGGGAAATGAGCGCGTCCCAGGCAGCCCATACGTCGTTTAACCCTACGTTCGCATCCTGTTCCGCAAACAGCCTTGTCGCGATGAGCGCATGACCGGCGGTACCGTGGAATTCCTTTTTCAGCGCAAGCGCATCCTGCGAAAGCGTCTCTTCCCGTGCAACAAAGACAGCCTTTGTTTTATCCTTTAATACACCAAGCATCAACACGGCATCCTTTGTTTCATCCGTTGTAAGGCTTTTCTTTACGCGAAGGTGCTTTAAGCGGGAAAGTTCATTTGTTACGGTTTCGTTCAGTTCCTGTAAAAGTTCTGATTTCATATCATAAGTATATATGTAATAATAGAAATAGTGAACACTTTTTACGTTACGGAACAAATTGAAAAGATTTCCGCATCCCAGGCGTTTCAGTCGATTGAGGTTTCCTGTGTCGCGCTGATGTTTAACCTGTTGCTCTATGTCATCATCAAGGTGCAGCAGGTGAGGCAGCAGCAGGGGCGCAGTGTGTTTTCCTCCGTGCTGTTTTCCGTGATGGCGGCAAACATGATCACCTGCTTACAGGTGTTTTTGACGTATGTGAATCTTCCGGTGCCCTTAACTGTCATCTGTGCGCTGCAGGCGCTTGCCTTTATGGCAAACACCATGGTCTGTTATTATTTTTCGTACTATATGCAGCGCTACTTCAACAGAAGCACAGAGGATGAAAAGCCCATGCCCCTCTTTAACCGCTGCATGGTGGTGGCGCAGGGCGTGATTTTGGCGCTTTGGCTTTTGTTTGCGATTCCCTATATCCTGCGGGAAGATGTGTTGATCCGTCAGGACGGCATCCTGTTCTTCGTGACCGGCTTCGTCATGGAGCTGTATCATCTGATTTACGCGCTGTATCTGTTTTTGCTGCGCAGGGAGTCGAGTGATTCCCGTTCGCGGTTGATTGTGATCTTTTCGTTTCTTTTGACCATTTCCTCCATCGTGGTTCAGGCGTTTATCGGCGAGACCCCCATGATTAACTATCTGGGCGGCACGTTTGCGCTCTTTGTGTTTTACTTTAACGCGGAAACGCCGGACTTTATCAAGCTCTCCCGTA
The DNA here is from genome assembly GCA_017446125.1 of Lachnospiraceae bacterium. Taxonomy (GTDB): domain Bacteria; phylum Bacillota; class Clostridia; order Lachnospirales; family Lachnospiraceae; genus Butyrivibrio. Next base: position 300 of record JAFSRL010000022.1, on the reverse strand, counting down.
CAATGGACGAGCTGATGGTCGAGCGGCAGCGTGCGGAGGCGGCGAATGTCGCGAAGACGGAGTTTCTTGCAAACATGTCACACGAAATGCGCACACCGCTTAATGCGGTGCTGGGCATGAACGAGATGATTCTTCGGCAGAGCAAGGATGCTGAAATCACGGAATATGCCGGCGGGATTGAACGCGCGGGACAAAGCCTTTTGTCCGTCATCAACGATGTCATCGACTTTTCCAGAATCGAATCCGGAAAAATGCAGATCAACTTAGCACCCTATATGCTGTCCGCGGTGATTGGCGATG
>JAFSRL010000177.1 GCA_017446125.1 Lachnospiraceae bacterium | reverse complement strand
TTTATCGGATTTCACATGACTTTAGGTCAAGTATACCACGAATCGCCCGATATCACATGTCCGTAACTTTTAAAAATATACCATTTTCAAGGTACAAGTTGCATTAACCCGTTCATACGGGATTTAACTTTTCAATTCAGTGATTTTTTGATTATGCCGGCGTGCGCCGAAGATATCCCGCCCCCTTACGCCGGTGTGACAAGATGAAAGATGATGATTCCTAAGAGAATTAAGAGCATACCGGTGATTTTACGTCTTGTGATTTTTTCCTTGAAGAAGATGCGGCTTAAGAACATCACGATGATGTAGCCCACGGGCTCCAAGATGACAACCTGCATGTAGTCCATGTGCTTGTAGCAGATGATGCCCAAAAACATCGACACGACAAGCATCGCGTACCCGCCGATCACGAACGGATTCACGTATTCCTTGATGACGCTCTCGTGCTTCTTCCCCGCGGAGATCTTCAAAAGAATCTGCGAGAAGCTCGCGATGAAGGCGATGGCAATCATGAGCAGGATGTAGGGATTCTTCAATGCGTCAAGCATGGTCGTCCTCCTCTTGATTATTCTCTTGACCGGGCTCTTCCCTACCTTCCCCTTGAGGGGAAGGTGTCACCGAAGGTGACGGATGAGGTGTCTCCACCTCGTGCGAGTTCAGAATGACCGTCCCTGCGATGACAAAGCCCACGCCCAGCACCTTGGGCAGTGTCACACCCTCGTGGAAGAGAATGGCGCCCCACAGCATGGACCACAAAAGCGTCATCGCTTTGTTCGCGTAGGCGACGGAAAGCTCGACCTTCTTGATGATCTGCTGCCAGAGAATCGCGTAGATTCCCAGGACAACAAACTCCAGGCCGTAGAGCAGGATAAACTTCAGCGAGAACCACGGCTCCAAAGCGACGTACTTCGCCACCACGGTGTTGATGGAGTACACCATGACCGCGAACTGCAAAAAAACTATGCCGGCTGCTTTTTTGAATCGAATCCCCATACGTTTTGTTTTCGTTCGTATTGTCTATTCCTGCGGAAACACGACCCGCAGCAGGTGCGCCGCGATGTGCTTGCGGGCGGTGTCGGTTAAGTGCACGTTGTCGGTTAAGTATTCGTCCGCGTTGTCCTCGTTCACGGTGCCGGAATAATTGTCGATGATGGAGACGCCCTCCTCCTGGCACACGTCGATTGCCTTGATGAGATAGGTCGTCAAATCTCCGTTGCCGATATCGACAATGTCACTGTTGCCCAAGTTCCCGTCCGCGTCCTCGATATAGCAGAACGTCGGGAACATGAACACAAAGCGAATGTGCGGGTAGCGTTCCTTGATTGCCATGATGCCGCTTTTCAAGGCGCCGCAGTAGGTAATCTGGTCGTAGGCGTTGCCCGGATTAAAGACCGGCGTTCCGTTCAGATAATCCGTCGCGTCATACATCACGACAATCATATCGAGGGCGGAAAAGTCCGTTTCCTTCAACACCTGCGCGGCGGAGGAAGCGGTTGCGCTTCCGGTGTCGGTCGCATAGCGCTCCATGAACGAGAAGTCGCCGGACGCGATATAGCTTGCCGTGTAGAAAAAGCTCACTAAGTCATACGGATACATCGCGTCGTACTGCGCGCTCTTCGCGGCAATCCTGCTGCCCGCGACGGCGGCATTTGACACATGCACCTCTTCGTCCGAATGCTCCTTCAAATACGATGCCACGTAATCCGGAATCCGCGCGTTCTCGTCTCCGTCACTCAACGCGTCATTTCCCAGAAACAGAATGTTCAGCTTGACGTCTGTTGCTGCCTGCGATGTCGCAAGGTCCTCTTCCGGCACGTAGAAGACCTGATCGAGCTCCTCCGTGTCGAACTCCGTGCTGACCTCGTTGATGTCAAAGCCGGTCTCCCTGCCGCGGTTCCACACCAAAAGCATCACGACGATGATGAGAATCGCGAGCATGATGCCCAGCAAAAGCAACCGTCCGGCAAGCCTTGTGCGGTGTGCCGTCCGCCGGTTCTGATACGCTTCGTTTCTGTCTCTTACTTCTCTTTCTTCCATACGCTCTTTGGCCCCCGCGCCCTATCTTGTCAAATTCAGGTCCTCATAGATTTTATACCCTGCAATCGTATCAAGCAATTCAAATCCGTATGACTCCAAATCGCGATCGATGGGCCTTGCCTCATTTAAAATGATATACCTGCATTCCTGCGCGCGCGTTGCCTCAATCAGGTCGTGCGCGACAATCTCATCCGGCTTCTCCATCACTTCGTAAACCGGATGGTAGTAATCCCACTGCGGTTCCACCATCTCGCGGCCGAAGGCAAGCAGGATGTCGGTGTTGTATTGGCGCACGAAATGCACCAGCTCTGAAGGAAACGCGGCACGGACCCGGTTCTCCCCCTCCGCGGGCGCAATCACGTCAACGATGTCAATCACGTGCTGCGGCAGGTGGTATGCGTTCTGCGCCTTCATCACGTTCTGGTTTCTGTAAACAAGCGATCCCGTCAGCGCAATAATCGCCGCGCCCGCAACGAGTCCCACGCGGTAGTGGCTTGCGCTTGCGCGCACGATTGCGTAGCAGGTGATGACCGCCATGGGGATGAGCCACAACAGCCGGTAGTACGTGTCGCCCTCATCGAGAATCGCGGAAAAAAGACTGCGCACCGGCGGCAGGAAAAAGAGCACCAGAATCACCTCCGGCACATAGACCATCAGGATGCGCTTGCGGATGCTCTTCTCCGTGAAATTCAAAAAGATGAGCGCAGCCAGAAACAAGAGCAGCAAAAAGCCGTTGCCCATGTAGGCTCTGAAGGTATGCAGGTTGTCTCTGAACAATGAAACCATCAATTCCCTTTCGTACCCGTTCCGCTTCTACAACGCGACATAAAGAATGTTGTAGACAAGGCTGGGCACAAAGGCCGCCGCCGTCTTCACCAACAGCTTCCATTCCTTCTTCGCAAATGCAATGAACAGGATTGATAAACCAAACAATCCCGCGGCAAGCACAACGCCCATCGATGAGCAAATCCCAGCCGTCATGTTCACAAGCGCTAAAAAGATGAAGGGCATGTAACGCTCTAAGCGTACCTTAAATGACTTTGTCGCTTCGGCCTTGCCCGGGGAGGTGTCACCCTTCCACAAATCCGTCCCGATCCAGAGCAAAACCCAGAACACGAGCGGCAGCACAAAGTTCGCGGTGAGACTCTTGCCCTGCCAGTTGCGCATCATGAGGAAGGTCTCCGGCGTGTAAATCGAGACGTTGCCGAACATCATAAAGACCGCGATCAAAATCATGAAGACGGGCCGCAGAATCATGTGCGGCGGTTCTTTTTTTGAGCGGTTCGTGTTCACGGTGTTCACAAGCTGCCCGCGGTTCGTGAGCAAGAGCTTCGCGATCTGGAAATACACAAGATAGGTCAGCGGCAAAAACGCAAGCGGCAGCACGGTGTGCGCTAAGATTGTCGCGTGCACGCCCGTGCGGTAGGCGATGAAGGCCTCCCACATCGTGATGACCGAAAGTGCGTGACGGATGTCTAAGGTCGTCGACATGCCGGTGTAGGGCAGGATCGTATTCATGACGCCCGCCTGCTGCGCTAAGAGCGACTCCACAACATAGTACGCATCGTCCCCGTCGAAGAACAGATTCGTCGCCGCCATGTAAAGCTGCACCGCCACGATGCACACGAAGAGAAACCAGTAGAAGAGCTCCTCGCGGTCTCTTTGGCGAATGCCGCGCACCCGCAGCTCCTTCTTCTCCCTGCGGACAAATTCCTTTCCGCTGACAAGAACGCCCGCCCCCGCCGCGACAAGCGCAACGACGGTGTAAATGTTTGCGCAGGTATAAAAGCTGTGATACACAATCATGAGCATGCAGGGAATCGCGACGATTTCAAACAGCGCAAAAAGCGTCAGGTACCCCGCAATCAGAACGATGCTGACGCCCCGCTTGTGCAGCGGAAGAAACCGGTACGGAATCAGTCCCGTACAAAGCGGAACGAAAAACAGCCAGAAAATGAGTTTTACAATACTAAAAAAGCTCATGCCACCTTACAACATCGACTTCAAGTGTTCCTGCAGGATGCCGATTCCGGTGACGTTCTCGCCGCCGCGCGGAATGATGATGTCCGCGTACTTCTTGCTGGGCTCGACGAACTGCTCATGCATGGGCTTGACGGTGTTCGCGTACTGTGTGAGAATCGACTCAATCGAACGGGCGCGCTCCATCATGTCGCGGCGGATGCGTCGCATTAAGCGCTCGTCCGCATCCGTGTCGACGAAGACCTTAACGTCCATTAATTCGCGCAGGATTTCCGGCTCCAGAACGAGAATGCCTTCCAGGATGATGACCTTCTTCGGCATGATGTGAACGGTCTGGTCGGAGCGGTTGTGAATCGTGTAGTCGTAAACCGGAATGTCGACCTCTTTCCCTTCCTTCAACTGCTTGACGTCCTCCACCATCATCTCCGTGTCGAACGATGACGGGTGGTCGTAGTTTAAGCGGCTGCGCTCGTCGTATGACAAATCGTCGTGTGCCTTGTAGTACGAGTCGTGGTTGATTACGACGATGTCCGCGCCGAAGGTCGCCTTGATTTTGTTCACGATGGTGGTCTTGCCGGATGCGCTGCCGCCGGCGATGCCGACAATACATGTGGGTTGCAGCATGTCACTCCCCTTTCC
>JAFSRL010000176.1 GCA_017446125.1 Lachnospiraceae bacterium | reverse complement strand
CGTAGGTGTATTCGCCATCGTCCGTCACGTAATTCACCGCGTGCTCGTTGCACCCCATCAGGTAGTGCGCGTGATTCGTGATGATGGTCTTGTACTCATGGTTATAAAGAATGTGATTCGCCACCGCGAGCGTCCGCATCTTGTGCAGAATCGAAGAAGCGTCGTCCCCCGCCACCAGATATGGCGAGGACAGCGCCTCCTCCGCAATCCCGCGCGACGCATTCATCAACGCGTCCATCATCGACGCGCAGGCTTCGGTGTTCACATCGCCCGCGGTCGAAAGATACGCGACCGCCCCGAAGAAATAATCGTCGTCCGTCGTCAGCGCCTCTAAGTACGCATCCTCCTGAAAGTATGTGTCGATTACATCCGCGTAGCGCTTCGCGCCCGTCGCGCGGTAAAGCTCGCACGCCGCATGAAACCCGCCGCTCTTGCCCGCGGTGTCGGGTGCCGCGCGGTAAAGACGAAACGCCTTGTCCGCCGCCTGCAAACAGGTCGTCGCGACCTCCTCGTCATACGCCTGATACAGATACGAAAAATGTGCCAGCGTCGAAGCAAAGGAAACCGTCGCCTCGGTCGTGATGGGCGCAACCACGCAGCCCGCCATCATCGCGTTTCCGCCTTCCTCAACATCCGTCATGACCGCGCCGTAAACGCCGCCCGTCGCTTCGTCCTGCATCTTCAACAACCAGCGCACCTCATAGTACGCCTCATCCAAAAGATCCGGAATCTCGTTGCCGCTCTCCGGAATCTCCGTCGTGCTTTCAAACCCCTCCGGATTCAACTCGTATGCCAAAAGCATCTGGTCCACAACGCGGCAGCCCTCCGTAACGGTGCGGTTCAAACGCGCATCCAAATGCCAGCCGCCCGTGACATCCATCGTCTTACCGGCTTCCTCCTGCAGCTTCGCCGGCGTCGTGTGGCACACCGAATGCGCCGCCTCCTGCGCATACTGCTCCGTAATCGACGTGCCGCAGCGGTTCAAATAAAACTGCTTCAGCGCCTGCTGCAACGCGTTCTCATACACATCCTCCGCAATCGTAAACGCGTAGGAATACCCGATCACATCCGCGCGGATAAAATACGTCCCCTCCGTTTCGAGCTCCGTAAACATCCCGAACGCGCTCTCACTCCCGCGTCCGGTCACCGTCCCCGTAAACACCGTTTCCTGCGTCTCAAGATTCACGACATCAAACGTCTCAGGGGTGTGTGCGCCCGTAAAAATCACACGCTTTTCCGCCCCGGGAAGATATCCCACCTGATCGACCTTGATTGCGGGCGTCGCCGAAGGCACTTCGTAATCCAGTCCCAGCGCCTCATCCGAGTACGCCGCGTTCATCACATTCTGCGCAGAAAAAACGGTCGCCTCCTGCTGCGAAGCACCGCAAGCAGAAAGCGCCGTGATTGTCATGAAAGCGATGAAGAGGACTGTCGCCTTACGCATTACTGACCGAATGCCTCCTTTGAGACCGTCACCTTGTCGAGGTGCCAGATCTCATCGACGTACTCCTGAATGGTACGGTCGGAGGAGAACTTGCCGGAAGAAGCGGTGTTCATGATTGCCATCTTCGCCCAGCGGTGCGGATCCTTGTACGCTTCTGAAATCTGCTGCTTGATGTCCGCGTAGGACTCGAAATCCTTCAGGATAAAATACATGTCCGCGCGGGACGAATTCTTCGTGTTCAACAGCGCGTTGTACAGCGGCATGAACAGCTCCTTGTTGTCGGAGAAGCTGCCGTCGATCAAATGATCCACCACACGCCGGATGTTGGGGTTCTGGTTGTAGATCTGCATCGGATCGTACCCGCCGTTCACCTCGTAATTGATGACCTGCTCGGAGCTCAAGCCGAAGATGAAGATGTTTTCCTTTCCGACTTCCTCCGCAATCTCAACGTTCGCGCCGTCCATCGTGCCCACGGTCACGGCGCCGTTCAGCATCATCTTCATGTTGCCGGTGCCGGACGCCTCCTTCGATGCGGTGGAAATCTGCTCGGAAACATCCGCCGCCGCGAAGATGAGCTCCGCGTTCGAGACGCGATAGTCCTCGATGAAGACAACCTTAATCTTTCCGCCAATCGCGGAATCGTTGTTGACCTTTTCCGCCACGGCGTTGATCAACTTGATTGTGAGCTTCGCGGTCGCGTAACCCGCAGCCGCCTTTGCGCCGAAGATATACGTGCACGGCGGGATATCGAGCTGCGGATGCTCCTTCAACGTATCGTAAATACTGATCACGTGCAGGATGTTCAGAAGCTGCCGCTTGTACTCGTGCAGACGCTTGACCTGCACATCAAAAATGGAATCCGGATCGACGTCGATGCCGTTGTGCTTCTTGATGTACTTCGCAAGACGGATTTTGTTGTTGCGCTTGATCTCCATGAATTCCTTCTGCGCCTTCTTGTCATCCGCAAGCTTCTTCAGCCCGCCGATCACGGACAAATCGGTAATCCATTCCGGACCGACCTTTTTGGTAACCCACTCCGCCAAAAGCGGGTTGCCGTGCGCGAGGAACCGGCGCTGCGTGATGCCGTTCGTCTTGTTGTTGAACTTCTCCGGGAACATCTCGTAAAAATCCTTGAGCTCCTGGTTCTTCAAAATTTCCGTGTGCAGGCGCGCGACGCCGTTGACGCTTCTGCCGCCCACGATTGCGAGGTTCGCCATGCGCACCTGACCGTCGTAGAGAATCGCCATCTTCTTAATCTTCTCCTGCACGACCTGCTCGCCCTGCGACGCGTACTTCACCTTGATGCCCTCGATGAAGCGGCGGTTGATTTCTTCGACAATCTGGTAGACGCGGGGCAGAAGACGCGCGAACAGCTCGATGGGCCATTTCTCCAACGCCTCGGACATGATGGTGTGGTTCGTATAGCAGCAGGACTTTGTCGTGATTTCCCACGCCTCGTCCCAGGTTAAGAACTGCTCATCCATTAAGATGCGCATGAGCTCCGCGACGGAGCACGCCGGATGCGTGTCG
>JAFSRL010000175.1 GCA_017446125.1 Lachnospiraceae bacterium | reverse complement strand
TCCCCCTGACTCACTTTTGTCACCTGAATTTACAAAAAGGAGGAACATACCATGTCACAAAACCCGATCGTAACGATCACCATGGAAAACGGCGATGTCATGAAGGCGGAGCTTTATCCCGACATCGCGCCCAACACGGTCAACAATTTCATCTCCCTCATCAGCAAGGGCTTTTATGACGGTCTGATTTTTCACCGCGTCATCGAAGGCTTTATGCTGCAGGGCGGCGATCCCGAAGGAATCGGAATCGGCGGACCCGGCTACGGCATCAAGGGAGAGTTTGCGTCGAACGGTTTCAAGAATGACTTAAAGCACACGGAGGGTGTGCTCTCGATGGCAAGAAGCGCGATGCCGGATTCCGCGGGCAGCCAGTTCTTCATCATGCACCGCACCTCGCCGCACTTGGACGGTGACTATGCCGCCTTCGGCAAGATCACGGAAGGCATGGAGGTTGTGAATCAGATTGCTTCGTGCGACACGGATTATCAGGATCGCCCGAGGGAGGACCAGCGCATGAAGAGCGTCACCGTGGAGACCTTCGGCGTGGAGTATCCGGAGCCGGAGAAGGTCTGACGTTCACAAATTGTTTACAATTTATTCAATTTACAGCGCACTTTTTTACGGAAAAACCGTTTATACTACAGATAACGGTTGAGAAATTACCATTAATAAAACTTTTTCATAATATTGCCGGGTGGGTCGCATGACCCGCCCGGCATCCTCCCTTTCTGGGGGAGATTAATGGGCGGGATGGCCCGAGACAGACAGCATTCCAATGAGGGTAAATGCAGAGGGACAAAAAAGAAAGCTCCGTGTGCTTGCACACTGGGAGCTTTGTTTTTGGGACCTCGTTTTACGATCACGGAAACCGTCAGGTTTACGTGTCGGCATTTACCCGTAGAAAAAACCTAAGAATCTCTCACCCGCACAGGAAGGCTTCGATGCCGCTTACCGCGTCGGCTTCGTCCGCGCCGTCCGCGCTGACGGTCACTTCATCGCCCCCTTGTAATGCAAGGGACATCATCCCCATGATGCTCTTCGCGTTCACCTTTCCCGCCGACGTCTCCAGATAAATGCTGCTTGCATAACGGTTCGCCACCTGAACCAGCTTCGCCGCGGGTGAAAAATCCGCATCATCAAATAAATGAATCTGTATGGATTTCTGAATCATGGTAATACTCCTTCCTGGCTGCCGCATACCCCATACGGATAAATTTCAAGATACCCGATTCATGGATAATTGTCAAGCGAGTGAGTCACTGTACCCGTCCCCCTGACTCACTCGCAATCTCTGACAACCTCCGCAGCCGGTGATTCACGCCGGACTTGCCCAGGGGCGGGGTAAGGTGTTTCCCCAGCTCCGCGAGCGTCGCGTCCGGATACGCTAAGCGCACCTCCGCGACATCCTTCAGGGTTTGCTCTAAACGGTCGAGCTGCCCGGTCCGCTCCAGATACAGAATGTCCTCGAGCTGCCGGTTCGCCGCCGTGACGGTTTTTCCGATGTTTGCGGTTTCACAATTCACGCGCCGGTTGATGCTGCCGCGCATTTCCTTGACGATGCGCTCGTTCTCAAAATCCATGAGCGACAACGACGCGCCCATCACACCAAGAAGCGTTACGATATCCTCGCCTTCCTTGAAGTAAACAACGAAGCGGCCGCTCCGGTTCGTAATCTTTCCGGTTGCGCCAACCGCTTGCGCCGCCGCGAGGATTTCTTCGGCCTGCGCCGCATCCGGACAGACATATTCCAGATGATACGCCTTGCCGGGATCGCTCATGGAGCCGCCGGAAAGATACGCCTCGCGCAGAAGACGCTCCTTCCCGTCCTTTTCGCGCTGCGGAACCTTCTTCAATTCCTCCTTGACCTTCGCGGAAAATGACATGGCTTAGTCTTCCTTGAGCTCGCGGTGCGTCAGCTTGATGCCGTAGGTTCCCTTGTTCTTCATCCAACGGTAGATTTCATTCGCAATCGTGACCGAACGGTGCTTTCCGCCGGTGCACCCGATCGCCACCACAAGCTGGTACTTGCCTTCCTTTGTATAATTCGGAATCAAAAACTGCAGCATATCATAGAGCATGTTTAAGAATTGATCGCATTCATCAAACGACAACACAAAGTCCTGCACTTCCTTGTCGTTGCCGGTCAAGTGCTTCAAGCCCTCCACATAAAACGGATTGGGCAGAAAACGCACATCAAACACAAGGTCCGCATCCGACGGGATGCCGTACTTGAAGCCGAAGGAGAGAATGGTGACCATCAATGAGCTGTACTCTTCGCCCTCGACAAAGATGCGGTCAATCTCGCCCTTCAATTCCCTGGTCAGAAGATTGGAGGTGTCGATGACATAGTTTGCCTCCCTGCGGACGCTCTCCAAAATCTTGCGCTCCCTTGCAATGCCGTCCTCGACGCGGTCGCCGCGCGTCAAGGGATGCACGCGACGGGTTTCCTTGTAGCGCTTCACAAGCGTTGCGTCGGAGGCATCCATGAAGAGGACTTCAAACGGATACCCGTCTGCCTTCAGGGAATCCATGACGCGTTTTGCTTCTTCAAAATTCTGGTCCGCGCGGACATCGAGGCCCAGCGCGACCTTCGTGATTCCGTTGTCCGGTGTCGCAAGCAGGTCGATGAAGGTGCGGATCAAAGAGACCGGAAGATTGTCAACGCAATAGAATCCGGCATCCTCCAGCATGCGGATGGCACTGGATTTTCCGCCGCCGCTCATTCCTGTTACGATTACGAATCGCATAATGCCTCCTTCTGCCCGGGGAAAGAACCGAGCAGTACAATCTCCGGTTCCAACGTCACACCGCTGTTTTCGTAAACGCGCCTCATCACCTCGCGCATCAGTTGATGGATTTGAAGGGCGCTTGCATTTCCGCGGTTAATCAGAAAGCCCGCGTGCTTTTCCGAAACCTGCGCGTCGCCCACGGACAGCCCCTTGCATCCGGCAGCCTCAATCAGTGCGCCGGCAAAATGCCCTTCGGGACGCTTGAACGTACTTCCCGCGGAAGCAAATTCCAAGGGCTGTTTTTCCTTCCGCTTTTCCGCAAGCTCCTTCATGCGTTTTGCGATTGTCTCAGGGTCATCCGGCGTAAGTGCCAGGTGCGCAGCCGTAACAACATAGGACGAATCGTTTTTCAACCGCGAGGTGCGGTAAGCGAATTGCATTTCTTCCGCGGAAAAGGAAACCTCCTCCACCGTACCGTCCGTAAGAACATGCAGGGCATCCACGCGCGTCACAATGTCCTTCATCTCGCCGCCGTACGCGCCGGCATTCATGATGACGGCACCCCCCAAGGTGCCGGGAATCCCCGCGGCAAACTCAAAACCGGACAGCCCGGCGTCCCGCATGCGGGAGGCGATTTCGGAATTCATCATCCCGGCAATCCCCATCCCCCTCACACATACCACCACGCCCTCATACCCATCATCCGACACCAACAGGTTCGACCCGTTCCCAATCACGGTATAGGGTGCGTCATGCCGCACGGTGAGCGACAACACCTGTTTTAAATCTTCCATGGAGTGCGGGCGCACAAACACCCGCGCCGTACCGCCGGCACGGAAGGTTGTGTGAAGCGCCATCGATTCGTTTTCCAGAACATCCTCTGCGGGAAAAAACGCGCGCAGCGATGCAATCAATTCCTTCAAAGAAACACCACCCTGCTTTAATTCGAAATCAAATCCAGAATCAGCTTCGCGCTGCCGTACATTCCGGCATCGTTGCCCAGCGTCGCAATGCGGAACGAAACATCCCGGCACGCATGGAAGACATGCGCTTCAAAGGAGGGACGCAGCAAATCGATGAGCTGCTCCCCGGCCTTGCTTACGCCGCCGCCCAAGGCAACAACCTCCGGGTTCAAGATGGAGCACAGCACCGCGATGCCCTTTCCGAGATAATGTCCGTAGAGGTGAATCGCCTCATTCGCAAGCGCGTCGCCCTTTGCGGCAGCCGCGAAAATTTCCTTGGAGTCAATCGGCGCTTCACGCAGAATGCTGACCTCGTTCGTTTCCGACAAGAGTTTCCTTGTGATGCGCACAAAGCCGGTGGCGGAACAAAACTGTTCGAAGCAGCCGCGACAGCCGCAGGTGCATGCCTCGTCAATTTCCTCAAGGCAGAAGTGCCCGATCTCTCCGCCGGCACCGGTCGCCCCCGTAAGAATTTTTCCGCCGGTGACGATGCCGCCGCCGATGCCCGTGCCGAGCGTCAACAGTAAAAAGTCATCGCAGTCCTTCGCGCAGCCCTTCCACACCTCGCCCAGCGCCGCAACGGTCGCATCGTTTCCTGCGGCAACGGGGACATTGGTGAGCTTCTCCATTTCCTCTTTGATGGAGAACACGCCCCAGCCGATATTTACGGCACGGTAAATGGTCCCTGCCGAATCCACGGGACCCGGAACATCCAGCCCGATTCCCTTTAAGTCTTCGTAAGTTTTGCCGCAAACGGGCAGCTCGCGCTTAATCGCTTCGGCAATGTCCGGAAGAATATAGGCACCCGCGTCCTCCGTGCGCGTCACAATTTCAAACGCGTGCAGCATTCTTCCTTCCGGTGAAAAGAATCCGATTTTTACGGTTGTTCCGCCAACGTCTACGCCGGCAACGACATCACCCTCCTTAAGCATTGAGGCCCCCTCCTTTTCCGTTCTTCAGCGCCGCCTGCACACGGTCGTACAGCGCCTGCGCCGCGTTGTATCCCATCTTCTTCTGCCGGTGATTGACCGCAGCGGATTCCACAATCACGGCAAGGTTTCTGCCGGGACGAATGGGAATCTTGTGACAGACAATCCGGTGCCCTAAGTATTCCGTAAACTCCTCCTGCAGGCCGAAGCGGTCGTACTCGCGATCCTTATCCCACTCCTCGAGCTCGATGACAAGGTCGATGCTCTGGGTATCGCGCACGCTCGAAACACCGTAAAGGGTTTTGACATCGATGATGCCGATGCCCCGAAGCTCAATGAAATGCTTTGTGATGTCCGGCGCGAATCCGATCAGGGTTTCCTCGCTCACCTTCTTCAAGGTAACCACGTCATCCGAGACAAGACGGTGTCCGCGCTTAATCAACTCAAGTGCCGCCTCCGATTTTCCGATGCCGCTCTCGCCCGTGATCAAAACGCCCTCGCCGAAGACATCCACCAGCACCCCGTGGATGGAGATGGACGGCGCAAGCTTGACGTTTAACCACCGGATCATTTCCGCCATAAACTCACTGGTGCTTGCGTCGCTTTGCAGCACGGGAATGCCGGATTCGGTTGCCGCTTTTAAGAATGCCTTGTCCGGAACAATGCCGCGGCAGAAAACAACGGCGGGAATATCAAAGGAAAAGAATTGTTTGTAGATGCTTTTTTTCTGGGCGGCACTCATGGAATCCATATAGGTGGATTCCACAAAACCAATCGCCTGAATGCGCGAACGGTCGAAGTGCTCGAAGTAACCGGTCATCTGCAACGCGGGACGGTTGATGTCAGACTGCGTCACTTCGATGTGCGTCACATCGATGTCCGGCGTGAGATTGTGCAGCTTCATTTTTTCAATGATTTCCTGTAATGATACACTCGCCATGGCTATCCTCCAATCATATTCTTCATTATAGCATGATTGTGGTATCATTATTAGTATGTTAAAGCAAGTTATCTTTCTGTTAGAAGAACCGGCGTATCCGGTGAAGGAATTGCGCATGCGCCTTGATGCGCTCTCACGCAACCTCATCGCGTTTTCCTCGCGCGATGTGAGGGGAATCGAAAACAGTGCGCTGTTAACGTCCGTAAAGGACGCGGAAAACGCGTACCGTGAGATACGCACAAGAACGGACAAGGATACGACACTCTTTGCAACCAACATTCCGTCGCTTGCTGCGACGATCTGTGAGGACGGCGCATACTGCATCGGTCTGATTGAGGGTGCGGCAACAGAAGACGATTTTCCCAGCGTGCGGTTTTTGTTTGCGGAATTCGACGAAGTGGAGCCGGACTCTTATGTCAAAGCGTACCAGCGTCTGGCAAACGAACCATGGACAATCTTAGAATCCGAACGCTGCATTTTGCGCGAGACAACCGTCGCGGATGTGGAGGCGTTTTATAACATTTACAAGGAGCCCGCAATCACGGAATACATGGAAGGACTCTTCGAGGATCCGGAGGACGAAAAGCGCTACACCGCGGATTACATCGACAAGGTCTACGCGTTGATGGGATACGGTGTCTGGACGGTGATCGACAAAGCATCCGGCGAGGTGATCGGACGCGCGGGCTTTTCCTTGCGCGGCGGGTTCGCGGAACCGGAGATCGGGTTTTTGATTGCGGTGCCGTATCAGAGAAAGGGTTATGCGACCGAGGTGATCAATGCCTGCCTGAAGTACGGAAAAGAGATGCTGTTTTTCGAAACCGTGCAGGCGCTTGTCAAAGACAACAATACGGAATCGATTCACCTGTTAAAGAAGTGCGGCTTTGCGCCGGAGAAGGAAGTCAGCATCGAGGAAAACATTTACGGAAACGATTACACCGGTGAGCGTGTGGTCGGTTTAAGCGAAATCAAATACGGCAGTTACCTGCTGATGAAAAAAAGACTGTAAGAGGAACGGTTATGTTGGATGTATTAAAGGCGCTGTTGTTCGGCATTGTGGAAGGCATCACGGAGTGGCTGCCCATCAGCTCCACGGGACACATGATTCTGTTGGACGAGTTTGTGAAGATGGAGGTATCGGAAGCGTTCTGGAATGTGTTCCTCGTCGTCATTCAGCTTGGCGCGATTCTTGCGGTTGTCGTTTTGTTCCGGAATACCATCTGGCCGTTTGATCCAAAGAAAAACGTAACAGAGAAAAAAGCGGTCTGGTATCTTTGGGCAAAGATTTTGATTTCATGCATACCGGCGGGCATTGTGGGTGTGTTGTTTGATGACTGGCTGGACGAGCATCTTTACAACGCAACCGTTGTCGCCATCTCTCTCATCGCGTTCGGTGTCGCGTTCCTTGTCATCGAAAACTACAACAAAGAAAAAACGCCGAAGATTAATTCCTTAAACATGATTGATGTGAAGACGGCGCTCATCATCGGCGCGTTTCAATTAATCGCCGCAATCTTTCCCGGCACCTCACGCAGTGGCGCAACAATTTTAGGCGCGTTACTGATCGGTGTGTCACGCACCGTTGCAGCGGAGTACACCTTCTTTCTTGCGATTCCCGTCATGGCGGGTGCGAGTCTTTTGAAGATTGTCAAATACATTCACAACAACGGCGCGTCGTTTACCGGAACGGAAGCGGCAGTGCTCGCAACAGGCGTAATTACAGCGTTTGTCGTCTCTGTCTTCGTAATTAAATTTTTATTGAATTACATCCGCAGACATGACTTCAAAGTGTTTGGATATTATCGCATTGCTTTAGGTGTCGTTGTTCTTTTGTATTTTATGCTTGCATAATAAATTTCTTCAGCATAAAAAACAAAAAAAATAAACGAAAAATTCACTGAAAAGTTTGACAATTACGATAAATCGTAATAAAATCAATACTGTAGTGAACACCGAACCTATTAATATGCAGTATATAAATTATTCATATTGGGAGGACACGGTATGGAAATTAATCCTGCAACGCCGAAACCGGTTGCAGCCCTGCGTTCTCCGTTGTTTGCCTCAATGGTACCGACGGGAACCCGGCAGGAAAGCCCGGTGACGGAAAGGGAGCAGACGGAGGAAGCACCCGTCGAACCCGCCGCCAGGAAACCGGATCCTGTACAGAAGGTCAAGAAGGACTTAAAGAAAGTACAGAAGAAAGTCAAGGCGGAAGAAAAAAAGGTAGCGAAAAAAGTTACCACTGCAAAAAAGAAAGTTGAGAAGAAAGTTGCGGCAGACAAGAAAGCCGTTGCCAAGAAAGCCGCGACTGCAAAAAAGAAAGTAGTAAAAAAAGTTAAGGCAGCGGAGAAAACTGTTGATAAGAAAAAGGTAGCGGTCAAAAAGGCCGCGGAAAAGAGGGTGAAGAAGATGGCAGTAGCAAAGAAAGCAACCACGAAGAAGACAGCAGCAAAGAAGACGACGACGGCAAAGAAGACGACGGCAGCAAAGAAGACCGTCGCAAAGAAGCCCGCAGCGAAGAAGCCTGCAGCGAAGAAGCCCGCGGCAAAGAAGCCCGCAGCGAAGAAGCCGGTAGCAAAGAAGACAACGGCTGCAAAGAAGACCGTCGCGAAGAAGCCGGTAGCAAAGAAGACAACGGCAGCAAAGAAGACCGTCGCAAAGAAGCCGGTAGCTAAGAAGACGACCGCGAAGAAGCCGGTAGCTAAGAAGACAACGGCTGCAAAGAAGACGACCGCGAAGAAGACCGTCGCGAAGAAGCCTGTAGCAAAGAAGCCGGTCGCGAAGAAGCCGGTCGCGAAGAAGCCCGTTGCGAAGAAGCCTGCAAAGAAGGTCGCAAAAAAAAAGTAAGCAACGCGCCTAAGGCAATCCTGAAGGTTGCAGCCAACATCATCTATCAGTACGCGGACGTATCGGTCGCAAGTACGGATCTGGTGAAACGGGCAAGAGCGGCCTGGGCGGAGCTCTCCGGCAAGGCGGAAAGCGCCATCGAATCCTTAGACCTGTATGTGAAGCCGGAAGACGGAAGAGCATACTACGTGATCAACGGAAAAGAGTTCGGAGACATCGCGCTGGAGGGATAAGGATAGCGGAGTTACGAAAGACATGAGAAGTTCCGTGTGATATAATCATCACACGGAACTTTTTGATTGCAACAACACCCGAAGGGGAAGCGAGGTATCTTCATGATCATTTCAGAAAATATGCAGCAACTGGTTGCCGGATCGAGCGTGATCCGTAAGATGTTCGAGGAAGGTTTGGAAATGGCGAAACAATTCGGCGCGGAAAACGTCTATGATTTTTCGCTGGGCAATCCTGCTTCACCGGTTCCGCAGGCGGTAACGGACGCCGCGGTCAACATCCTGACAACGGAGAACACCGGCATGGTGCACGGCTACATGAAGAATGCCGGTTACGATGATGTGCGCGCAAAGCTTGCGGCACATTTGAATGCGCAGTACGGAACGGATTACGAAGCGGGCGACCTCATCATGACGGTGGGCGCTGCCGGCGCGATGAACTGTGTCTTCCGCGCGCTTCTTGCAGCGGGCGACGAGGTCATCGTTTTTGCACCCTTCTTTGGAGAATACAGAAACTATGTTGCCAATTACGGCGGAACGCTCAAGGTCATTCCCGCAAACACGGAGGATTTCCAGCCGGATGCGGATGCATTGCGCAATGCCATCACAGACAAGACCAAGTGCGTGATCATCAACAACCCGAACAACCCGACCGGCGTCGTGTATTCGGAGGAAACAATCCGCGCAATCGGTGAGGTATTAAAGGAAGCGGAAGCGCGCATCGGTCATCCCGTTTTCATCGTTGCGGATGAACCTTACCGCGAGCTCGTCTACGACGGTGTGACGGCACCATTTATTCCGGCAATCATTCCGAATACAATCTACGCGTACTCCTACAGCAAGTCACTGTCCCTGCCGGGCGAGCGCATCGGTTATCTCGCGCTTGGAAAAGACGCCGCGGAGCATGACACATTAATCGGTGCGCTTACGGTTGCAAACCGCATCCTGGGATACGTGAACGCGCCGAGCCTCTTCCAGCGTGTCGTCGCGGACTGTACGGATGTGAAGGCGGACGTCGCCTTCTACGACCGCAACCGCAAGCTCCTCTATGAAAAGCTGACGGGTCTAAAGTTCGAAGTCATCAAACCGCAGGGCGCGTTTTACTTATTCATCAAGTCCCCGACAAAAGACGAAACGGCATTTGTCGCACGCGCCAAGGAAGAGCACATTCTGCTGGTTCCCGGTACCACCTTCGGCTGCCCGGGCTATGTGCGCCTTGCTTACTGTGTATCTTATGAAATGATTGAACGCTCCTTACCCGCGTTCGAGCGCCTTGCGGCGGCATACTAAATGGACAACAGCCTGCACCTTACCCAAAACTTAAGCCAGCGGCAGATCCTTACGCAAAAACAGCTCCAGAGCCTGAACATCTTACAGATGACCGGGGTGGAGCTGGAGAGCTTACTGCAAAACGAGCATCTGGAAAATCCGATGCTGGAGTACACCGGCACGTCTCCGCAGGCGGGTGCGGTCTCATGGAATGACAACGCGCATTTCGATGCCGTAAGCAATGTCGCGCAGACACAGGACGACTTCCGCGAGGTCTTGCGTGCGCAGTTGCAGCCGCAGCGTTTCACCGGAAACGAACACCGCGTGATGAACTACCTCATCGATGCGGTGGAGGATACGGGATACTTCACGCAATCGCTTGATGAGGTGGCGGCGGTGACCGGCGCGGAAAAAGCGCTCGTCGAACAGTGCCTGCATGTCTTAAAGCAGATGGAACCCGTCGGCGTCTTTTCGAAGAATCTTTCGGAGTGTCTTTTAAAACAACTGGAGGTCATGGGAATCGACGATTACGAATTGAACGAGATCGTGCGCAATCACCTGGAGGATGTCGCAGAGGGACACATCGGCAACATCTCCCGTGCGTTAAAAATTCCGACCGCACAGGTGCGCAAGTACATCCTGTTAATCACGACGCTTTCTCCCAGACCCGCGGACGGCTACGGCTCTTACGACGCGGCGTATCTCGTGCCGGACATCCTCGTGGATTTTGAAAACGGCTTGAACATCCGCCTAAATGACAGCTGGTACGAAGACTACCACATCAGCGACTATTATCTGAAGCTGATGAAGGAATCGCAGGACGCGGAATTAAAAGCGTATTTTGAAGAGCGCTTAAAGCGTGCCCGCTTCGTCATGGAGCACATCGCGGAGCGACGCAAGACCCTGACCGAACTGACACGCATCCTCGTCACGGAGCAGATGGAGTACGTGAGAGAGAAGGGAACGCTCAAGCCCTTTACGATGCAGGAAGCCGCGAACCGGTTGAATGTTCACACCTCGACCATCTCCCGCGCGGTGAAGGGCAAGGTCATCCAGTTCCCCGACCGCATTGTGGAGATGCGCATGCTCTTTTGCGCTGCCGCGACAAAGGAAGGTGACGTGAATGCGGACGAGATCAAAAAGGCGTTGCGCAGCATGATTGGGGAAGAAGATGCTTCGCACCCCTTATCCGATCAGGCGTTGTGTGACGCGCTGAAGAAAAAAGGCATCTCCATCTCCCGCCGCGCCGTCGCCAAATACCGCGAGTGCATGGGCATCAAGGGAAGCTTTGACAGGAAGACATTATAAAAACATCACATCATTGACTTTTCAAACACTTTTCGGGCGGTTTTCATTGACTTTTCAAACATCGGAAACCTTGACAGAAAGGAACATCCGTTCCATAATCAAGATATGGGCACGGCGGAGCAGCACACCTATATCGCGATCGATTTAAAATCTTTTTACGCATCGGCGGAATGCGCGTCGATGGGCTTGGATCCGCTGACGACGAACCTTGTCGTCGCGGATCTTTCGCGTACGGAAAAAACAATCTGTCTTGCGGTCTCGCCCTCTTTAAAATCCTACGGCATCTCCGGACGTGCGCGTCTGTTTGAAGTCGTGGAAGCGGTGAAGCGGATCAACGTCGAACGGAAGAAACGAAACGGCGGACAGTTAGGCGAAGGGTCTTCCGACAACACGGTGGTACTCTCAGACCCAAGCGTCGCGCTGGACTACATCGTCGCGCCGCCGCGCATGGCATACTACATCGATGTCAGCACCAAGATCTACGACATCTATTTGCAGTATGTCGCGCATGAGGACATGCACGTGTACTCGGTCGACGAGGTCTTCATGGATGTCACCGCGTACCTGCGCACCTACCACATGACGGCGCACGAGCTCGCGAGAAAGATGATCGGCGACGTGCTTTCACAGACCGGCATCACCGCGACGGCCGGCATCGGGACGAACATGTACCTGTGCAAGATTGCGATGGACGTGTACGCGAAACACACGCCCGCGGACAAGGACGGCGTGCGCATCGCGGAGCTTAACGAGATGAGCTACCGCAGGGAGCTGTGGAATCATACGCCCCTGACCGATTTCTGGCGCGTGGGACACGGCATCGCCTCAAGGCTCGCGGAGGTGGGCATCTACACGATGGGCGACATCGCGCGTTGCTCGCTCGGTTCGAAGCAGGATTTTTTGAACGAAGATCTTCTATATAAAATGTTCGGCATCAACGCGGAGCTTCTCATCGATCACGCCTGGGGCTGGGAGCCGTGCACGATCGCGGATGTCAAGGCGTACAAACCGGTCTCGAATTCTTTGTCCTCCGGACAGGTGCTGACGGAACCCTACACCTTTGAAAAGGCGCGCATCGTCGTGCATGAGATGACGGACGGCCTCGTGCTCGACCTTGTGCGCAAGGGTCTCGTCACGGATCAGATGGTCTTAACCGTCGGCTATGACATCACGTCGCTCACGGACCCGGAGATCCGCAGCAGGTACCGCGGCGAGGTGACACTCGACTGGTACGGCAAGCCGGTTCCGAAACAGGCGCACGGCTCGATCAACCTAAGCGGCATGACCTCCTCCTCGCAGGAGATCATTGAAAAAATGTTAGAGCTCTTTGACCGCATCGTGAACCCCGTGCTCTTAATCCGCCGCATGTATGTCGTTGCGAATCACATCATGCCGGAGTCTAAAGTCCGCGCGAAGGAAGCGGAGTCCTTCACGCAGTTAAGTCTGTTTGATCTTGCCGGGCAGGCCGAAGAGCGTACACATGAGAAAGACCGTGGCGGTTTTGAGAAGCATCGTCGGCATACGGCGGGGGAAGTGAAAGAAGACGAAGATCACCGCACGAAAGAACGCCGGCTGCAGGAAGCCATCCTCGATGTCAAGGACCGCTACGGCAAGAACGCCCTGATGAAGGGCATGAACCTGCAGGAGGGTGCGACCGCGATGGAGCGCAACCGCCAGATTGGAGGACATAAGGCATGAGTGACTTCCCTTACGAAGATATCATCAACCTGCCGCATCACGTGTCGCGGACACATCCGCAGATGCCGGTCTACAACCGCGCGGCGCAGTTTGCGCCCTTTGCCGCCCTCACCGGTCATGAGGATGCCATCGAGGAAACCGCCGTCTTACAGCGCGACGAGGCGCTCAACGATGTCGAGCTGACCGGGTTCGAGGATCTGTGACCTGCGCGTATGATATAATGCAGGGGATGGTCCGTTGCAGACGGGCGCGTCGGAAAGCAGGCATATGTCAACACCGGATAAAACAATTGAACCGCGGATTTTAAAATGTGCCAGGGAAGAATTCCTAGAGCACGGTTTTGAAAAAGCATCGCTGCGTACCATCTGCAGAAAGGCGGGTGTGACGACAGGTGCCTTGTACAAGCGCTATGAGAATAAGGAGGCACTGTTTGAGGCGGTTGTCGCGCCGACACTCGAGCAGGTTCGAATGTTTTCCGACAGCACGGAGCAGATGAACTACGACCAGCTTGCGATGAACGACATGAAAACCGTCTGGGACATGACGCCGGACACGCAGAAGAGTATCATGAACATGCTTTATGATCACAAGGAGGGGTTTTTGCTGCTTCTTCGATGTGCGGACGGCACGGCGCATGTAAACTTTCTTCATGATTTCGTCATGGATGTCACGAAGCGCTCGATGAAGTTCATTCGGATTGCGCACAAAAAGGGTGCGGCACCGTATGTGATCGATGAGCAGGAACTGCACATGCTCTTAACGGCATACTGGTCGACGCTTTTTGAACCGCTGCTGCATGACCTGCCGCGCAAGAAGGCGTTAAAGCACTGCGAAGTCGTGGCAAGACTCTTTGACTGGACCCGCGTTCTCGGGTTCTGACGCCGGGTTCACAATCGGGTGTAAATGCTCATGGGGATTGCATTTCTTTCCAAATCGTGATAACATCGATACCGATAACGCTGTTATCTAACGGGCGTGTAATTCAGAAACGGGATGGAAATCCCTTTCTTTTTGGCATGACGTTAGACAAGACTAACACGAGGAAAGGGGGAGCAACCTTTTGTTTCAAAAAGTAAAACCATACATGCAGGGATATATGCATTACACACGCAAAGCGGCATTCTGCATGGTGCTCGGCATCATCGCGAGCGTGCTGCCTTTTTTCTTTGTGTATCAGATCATAAGACCGATCGTAAACGGGATCATGCCGGAGATCCCGCGGGCAGCTTTCTGGTGCTTTCTTTCTCTTTTGTGCATGATCCTGTATGCGGTGCTCTATGTCAGGGGGTTAGAGTACTCACACATCAGCGCGTATCACACCTTAAAAAACATCCGCGCCGCCCTGCAGAAAAAACTTGAACAGCAGCCGCTCGGAACCATCCAGGCATACGGGAACGGCAGGCTGAAAAAGGTTTTCACCGATGACATCGAAATGATCGAACTGCTCTTGGCCCACGCGATCCCGGAGGGCATCGCGAATCTGTGCGTGCCGGCAGTGATCATCATCGCGATGTTCTTCGTGGACTGGAAGCTGGCGCTTTTGTCCCTGTGCGGCCTACCGCTCGGGATGCTGGCCATGGGGATGATGATGAAGGCGGGGCTCGACAAAATGGATGCATATTACAAGGCCGGTGCCGTTATGAATAACACCATCATCGAATACATCAACGGCATGGAGGTGGTGAAGGTCTTCAACCGGGACGGCGAATCCTATGAACGCCTTGTAAAAGACGTGGACAATTATCGCGATTTCACGCTTGACTGGTATAAGGTCTGCTGGCCGTGGATGGCGCTTTACCTAAGCATCCTTCCGTGTATTGCGCTGTTCACGCTGCCGATCGGCGGCTACCTTGTGCTGCGCGGTTTCTCCACGCTGCAGGATCTGGTACTGATCCTGTGCATGTCGTTTTCGGTCGGTGCGCCGCTCTTAAAGGCCATGAGCTTTGCGGGAAAGTTTCCGCAGCTTTCCTATAAGATCGATGAGCTGGAACGCCTGATGGACCATGCGCCCTTACAGCAGACGGCAGACGCTTTTTCCGGGACGGATCATTCCATCCGTTATGAGCATGTTTCTTTTTCCTACGAGGAGAGCGAAGTGTTGCACGACATCAGCCTGAACATCGGGGAAGGACAGATGGTGGCCTTAGTCGGTGAATCCGGCAGCGGCAAGTCGACACTTGCGCGCTTGTTGGTGCATTTTTACGACCTTGATTCCGGCAAAATCAGTCTCGGCGGACAAGCGCTCACACAGATGTCCGTTGAAGCGTTAAATAACGAGATTTCCTATGTGGCGCAGGAGCAGTTTCTGTTTAACATGAGCCTCTATGATAACATTCTAATCGGGAAGCCGGACGCGACAAGGGAGGAAGTGCTGCAGGCAGCGACGCGGGCGCAGTGCGACGAGTTTCTTACGCGACTGCCCAAGGGGATCGACACGATGGCGCGGGACAGCGGCAAGATGCTTTCCGGCGGGGAACGGCAGCGGATCGCGCTGGCAAGGGCACTTTTGAAGAACGCGCCGGTCATCGTGCTGGATGAAGCGACCGCCTTCATCGATCCGGAAAATGAAGAGAAGATGAATGCTGCCATCGCGGAAGTAATCCGGGACAAAACGGTGCTGGTGATTGCGCACCGTCTTCATACAATCACGGGCGCGGACAAAATCTGTGTCTTAAAGGAGGGACGTCTGGAAGGGGAAGGAACCCATGAAGAATTATTAAAGACGTCTGTGGAATATCAAAAGCTGTGGTCCGCAGCGCTTAAGGCCGCGGACTGGACGATCCGGAAGGAGGTGCGCGTATGATCGGGATGATGCGCAGAATCCTTCGTGTAACGGACGCCTATAAGGGCAGGATCCGCCTGGCGTTCTTCAGCGCTTTTCTGAAATCCATGCTCTCCAGAATGCCGATGATGATCTCGTTTTACCTCGTTGTGCGCTTTATGCGTAAGGACGTTACGGTAAACACCTGCCTTTTTGTCGCGGGACTCCTCGTTCTGTGTGTTCTGCTGCAGTGCCTGTTCCAGTACATCGCGGATTCCAATCAGTCCACCGCCGGCTATATCGTGTTCGCAGACATGCGTAAAAAACTCGCCGGACATCTTAGGCGTCTGCCGATGGGCTACTACACGGAGGGCAATATCGGCAAGGTCAGCTCCGTGCTCTCCACGGACATGGTGTTTATCGAGGAAAACCTGATGGTGGTAATCGCGGACCTGATGGGATATCTGTTTGCCGCGGCAATCATGGTCCTCTACATGTTCTTTTTCCATGTACTCTTGGGAATCGTCTGTCTGGCCGTGACCGTCTTCATCTGGTGGCTGGGAGAGCAGATGAAGGACAACACACTTGCGCACTCGAGGATCCGTCAGGACACGAGCGAGGAGATGACGGAAGCCGTACTCGACTTTACGGAAGGCATGGGGATCATCAAGACCTACAACCTGCTCGGCGAAAAATCGAAGGACTTAACCGGTGCGTTTGAAAAGTCGTGCGACAGGAACATCGATTTTGAGATAGAGTATTCGCCATATGCAAGGAGGATCAATGTTTCGGTGGGCGTGGGCACAATCCTGATGCTTGCGGCGGCGCTTTTTGCATATTATCACATGGGACTGCCGGGAACCTACTTTATCGGTCTGACCTTTTTCCTGTTCGAACTCTTCGCACCGTTAAAGTCTTTTTACGGCCAGGTCGCAAGACTCACTGTTATGGACAGCTGCCTCGACCGGATTGAGGCCGTATTCCGGGAGGTGCCGCTTGCGGATGAGGGTTCTAAGACCTTACCGGCGCAGGGTGAGGGACCGGAGATTTCCTTTGATCATGTGACCTTTGCGTATGAGGACCGCGATGTTTTAAGAGACATCTCCTTTGACGCAGCTGCAAATACGATGACGGCTTTGGTGGGCGCTTCCGGAAGCGGAAAGACGACCGTCGCGAATCTGCTCGCGCGATTTTGGGATGTAAAAGAAGGCAGTGTCAGGCTGCGGGGCTGCGATATTAAGGATCTGCCGCTTGCGGTACTGATGGATCAGATCAGCATGGTCTTTCAGCGCGTCTACCTTTTCCGCGATACCATCCGCAACAACATCATGATGGGACGCAGTGACGCGACGGAGGAAGAGATGATTGCTGCCGCAAAAAAGGCGCGCTGTTATGAGTTCATTATGGCATTGCCGGAGGGCTTCGACACAATCATCGGAGAAGGCGGAGCTTCCCTTTCCGGCGGCGAGGCACAGCGGATCTCGATTGCGCGCTGCATCCTAAAGGACGCACCCGTCGTCATCCTGGATGAGGCGACCGCAAGCGTGGATGCGGACAACGAGGTCTATATCCAGGAGGCAATCTCCGAACTGGTAAAGGGAAAGACACTCATCGTCATCGCACACAGACTTCATACGATCGCGGGCGCGGATCAGATT
>JAFSRL010000174.1 GCA_017446125.1 Lachnospiraceae bacterium | reverse complement strand
GGTTGCTGCTTCGGTTCTACCACCACCATCTTCTTTACATCGAAGTGCCCGTCGTCGGTACGGGAAATCATGGTAGAGCCGTCATTGCTGGCTTTTTTGCCGACCAGCACGGTTGTACAAGACATTCTGTTTTCCTCCTGCTTACTCTTTCCCATATGGGAAGCGGTCTCATGATACTCCCCCGGACTTTGATTTGTCAAGGCGATCGTCTCCAATTGTTTAATTGCTCTAACTTTTTGCAGTTTCCCCTGTTTTCGGTCCATTTCCAATGGCGCAAGCAGCGCATTGATATTGACGAAGGCCCTTCGATTCGGTTATAATGTGGCAACTCATAAGGTGATCCTATATAAGAACTGTCTGTCGGCAGGTGCGGAACGAAGAGAGCGGAGGCTTCCATGGCGTATTTTGGACGCTTTTATCTGGATAAGGAAAAAGATATTGTCATCACGCTCTTTCGCGAACGCGAGGAGATGTCGTATGTCCTGCGCACGCCCAACCACAACTCCGGCAATCTCATCACGAATCTCGCACGCGTCTGCAACCTGCCGGTCGCGTTTGACAAAAACGGATTTAAAATCATCGAGGGCGAGGTGCCGTCCTATGTGGACGGTCACAATCATCTGATTTACATCCTGCGTTTGGGGAACACGAAGATTGCAAACATCTACCCCGATGGCACAATCGATGTCCGGGCGTCGATTCCCGCGGTGTCCAAGACACTGATGAGTCAGACCAAGGACTATCCGCTCGATGAGCAAAAGACGATCGTCAAGACCTTTATCTTAAGCCGGTGCAAGTTCCGCGCGGACCTGCACACGCACATGAATGCGAACCTGCATCCGGATATCCTGATCGCTTTGGGGATTGCGCATCAGATCCGCTATCCGCTCTATTATATTAAGAAGCTGGGGTTAAAGTGTACGCAGGCGCAGACGGATGCGCTCATGGCGCAGCGTGCGGAAGTGGAAAAAGAGTTTCAGGACTCGCCGCTGACGGGTAAGTACCTGACACGTAAGATTGATGACAACACCTTCATCAACTTTGCGGATTTCATTTTGAATAATATCGAAAACGCCGCGTTCAACATCGCCAGGATCCGTGCCTCGCTTACGATCTTAAAGGACGGGCAGGCGGTCTTTACGAACCTGGAAAAAGTGTATCTCTACCGCTATGTGTTTACGAAGGGCGTGCCTTCTGCGGAGCCCATCGCGCTGACGGAGGAGATTGTGCGCGGTGCGGGGCTGCCGGATGCAGACATTGAAGCGGCGCTTTTGCAGATGCTCGCTGACCGTCAGACGGATGCTTACCGGAGCAACACGATCTTCCAGGACAAGCTTTTGTGGATCGCGCGCGCTGCCGCTGCGCAGGGCATCCGCTACATGGAGATCTCCGATACGACGCTCGTGAAGCGCATCGGTGCCGCGGAAATGCTTGCACAGGTGCACCGCGTGATGCCAGCCGTCACTGCGGAAACCGGTGTGACACTGCGCTTCCTCGCCGCCATCCGCCGGATCGCGCTGACGATTGTCAAGGATAACGTCGTCTCCGGCGATTACTTCAGGGAAAACCTGCAGGTGCTTGATGCCGTTGCGTCCGATCCTTATGTCGCGGGCGCAGACATCATCGGCGAGGAGATCAACGACATCAGAGAGCTCGCGCCGGTCTTAAAGGAGATCGTCCGGATCGCCGCGCGGGACAAGGACTTTGTCATCCGTGTGCATG
>JAFSRL010000173.1 GCA_017446125.1 Lachnospiraceae bacterium | reverse complement strand
GTCTGGTCGCTGGCCATCGACCTCGCGGCGGAGGTTGCGACCGTCCTGTACTACATGGCGATGTCCTGGGCCTGTCTGTTCCTTTTGGGATTCACCTTACGCTACACCGGACACGACATCACGACACCAAGAATTAAGTGGACCTTCTACGGGCTTGCGTTGATTGACAACATCGCGACCGCCCTAAACCTTTTGTTCCATCACATGTTCACGATTTCGGAAGCGGCCTATAAGGGTGAGAGCTTTGTTGCGGTACAGAATAAATGGCCCTTCGCAATCCATGCGGCCTTCTTATACGTATTGATTTTGGGCAGCATCTTCTTACTGGTGCGCCGCCTCATGACGGTTTCAAGAGAATACGCGATGAAATACAGCTCCGTTCTGACGGTCCTTGTCTTTGTCGTGCTATGGAACTTCTTCTTTACGTTCCTGCACACGACGGTCATCAACAACTCCGTCTTCGGCTATTGCATCATGGGACTGATGATTTATTACTTCGCAATCGTCTTTGTTCCCAACTCGCTGCAGGAGCACATTTTAAGTAAGCTTGTCGATGAGCTCGAGGAAGGCGTCGTCTTCATCGATCCGGAAGGAAAGTGCATC
Source organism: Lachnospiraceae bacterium (assembly GCA_017446125.1). Classification (GTDB taxonomy): domain Bacteria; phylum Bacillota; class Clostridia; order Lachnospirales; family Lachnospiraceae; genus Butyrivibrio. The sequence continues at coordinate 5,157 of JAFSRL010000173.1, read as the reverse complement.
TACGCGAACGAGTCCGCGGAGCGCCTTTTGCACACCGGCGGCATGGAGATGGAAGAAAGGAATATGGAAATCCATGCCTGGCTGAAGGGCTTGCGGATTGATTTAAAGGAAGACATCATCGCGATCCGGTCCGTCGACATGGAGGGCACGAACCGGCATCTGGAGATTGAGCACCAGCGCATGTACGACCACAGGGGCGGCTACATCGGGTCGCTGATCCGCCTGATTGACCACACGAAGGACATCAACGAGCTCAACGACCAGCGTTACCGCGCAACACACGACTCCTTAACGGGGCTTTTGAACCGCGACGGTTTCTATGAGGCGGTCGCGGGCGCGCTTGAGGCGAATCCGCACATCCGGCACATGATGGTGTGCTTTAATTTCAAGGACTTTAAGTATGTGAATTCGTTCTTCGGCATGAGCCGGGGCGACGAAATGCTCATCAGCGCAGCCGAAGAAATAAGGTCGCACCTGCAGGAGGGCGATATCTTAGGGCGTCTGTACGCGGACAACTACGCGCTCTTAACAAGAAAGGACAACTTTGACGAGTGGAAGTACCGCGACTATATCCGCCTGTTTGCGCGGCGCATCGTGGAGAACACCTACACGGTCTTCATCCACATGGGCGTCTATGAAATCTCAGATCCCACGATGGATGTTTCCGTGATGTGCGACTATGCGAACCTCGCAATCGATACGGTCAGGAACGACTCGTCCAACCGCATCGCCTATTACGACACGCACATGATGGACCGCGTCATGCAGGAGAAGGAGATTATCAGCGAATTCGATGAGGCGCTCCGCAACAAGGACATCACGATTTACTTGCAGCCGCAGGTGACCAGGGACGGCGCGCTTGTGGGCAGCGAAGCGCTTGTGCGATGGAAGCATCCGGTGAAGGGCATGATTTCGCCCGGCACCTTCATTCCCGTGCTCGAGGAGAACGGCATCATCTACCGCCTCGACCGCTATGTCTGGGAGCAGGCGGCGCAGTTGCTCAAGAGCTGGAAGGGAACGGACAAGGAGAACCTCTACATCTCCGTCAACATTTCCGCGAAGGACATCTACTACATGGATGTGCAGGAAACCTTCCTGGAGTTCAAGGAAAAGTACGACATCGACCCCGCGAAGATGAAGCTCGAAATCACGGAAACCGCGATCATGTACGACGTCGACCGCTACATCAACCTGGTGCGCGAGCTGCATAAGCACGGTTTTGAGGTCGAGATGGACGACTTCGGCAACGGTTATTCCTCGCTTTCGATGTTGAAGGACATCGAGATTGATATCTTAAAGATCGACATGGCGTTCCTACAGGAGGCGGAGACCAAGAAGCGCGGCGAGGTCATCTTGAGAAACGTCATCACCATGGCGAAGGATCTGGGCATTCCGGTCATCACGGAGGGCGTCGAGACGAAGGAGCAGGTGGCGCTCTTAACGGATTTGGGCTCCGACATGTTCCAGGGCTACTTCTTCGCAAGGCCCATGCCGGTGGCGGATTTCGAGGCGCAATACTTCCCGGCGGCGGAAGAGGATGCCGCAGGGGCTAACAATCTTAAGGAGGGCGCAGCAGGTGCTGAACAAGGAGAACGCGACCAAGCCGGTTGAGCTGATTGAGCGCACAAAGGCGTATGACGGTCATGTCATAACTGTATATGACGATTATGTCAGAATCGGGGAACACTTAACCCACTGGGATTTTATCCATCATAAGGGGGCGGCGGCAGTGCTCCCCGTTTTAGAGGACGGAAGGATTCTTCTTGTGCGGCAGTACCGGCACGCCCTGGGGCGTTACACCTTAGAGGTACCCGCCGGAAAACGCGATACGGAGGAGGAGGACTTTTTGCTCTGCGCAAAACGCGAGCTGGAGGAGGAGACCGGCTACAGGACAAACGATTTCACCTTCCTGCTAAGAATCAACACCACGGTCGCGTTTTTGGACGAAATCATCGAAATCTATCTGGCGAGGAACTTAAAGCAGGGCGAGGTCCGCTGGGATGCGGACGAGGAGCTGGGAAACGAGAAGTGGGCGTTAGAGGACCTCTTAACCATGATCCATAACGGAGAGATGACGGATTCCAAAACCGTCGCCGCGATCCTTTCGTATGCGGATCTGTTACACAAACAATCATAAGAAGGAGACAGAATGCGATTACTATTTGCGGAAGACGAAGCGGACTTAAACCGCATCGTCTGTGAACGACTGACAGACGAAGGCTACAGCGTCGATGCCTGCCATGACGGTGAGGAGGCAATGGACTTTCTCGACATGGCGGAGTATGACGGCGTGATCCTCGACGTCATGATGCCCAAGGCCGACGGCTTTACGGTGCTGCAGCACCTGCGTAAAAACGGAAACCAGACACCGGTCCTGTTCCTGACGGCGCGTGACGCGGTGGCGGACCGCGTAAAGGGGTTGGACCTCGGCGCGGATGACTATCTGGTCAAGCCCTTTGCCTTAGAGGAGCTCATGGCCAGGGTGCGCGCGCTTACAAGGCGCTCCTTTAACGAAGCGGATTCGAAGCTCACCTGCGCGGACCTTGTGATGGATACGGCGGCGCATACCGTGACGCGGGGCGGCAAGGAGATCCTGCTCTCGGCCAAGGAATATCAGCTTTTGGAATATCTCATGCACAACAAGGGCATCGTGCTCACGAGAGACCGCATCGAGGATCATATCTGGAACTTCGATTACGAAGGCGGCACCAACGTGGTGGATGTCTATATCTCGTACCTGCGCAAAAAGATTGACGGAGGCTTTGAGGAGAAACTGATCCGGACCGTACGCGGCGCCGGGTATCAATTACGGGACGAATAAGGGGAGATGAAAAAACGATCCATACAGATACGGACAACGATCCTCTATGCGTTGCTCCTGCTTGTGATGGTGACGCTGACGGTTCTGATCTTTCGGACCATCAGCATTTCTGTGTTGCAGAAAACAATCCGCTCCTATCTGGTCAGCGCAACCGACGAAAACGCCAATAAGATCTCGTACGCCGTTTCCAGGGAGGAGGCGGACAAGGTCGATCCCGGCAGCATTCTGATCGCGCACGACGACGCCTATCTCGCCATCGATGATGACTTCATGGATATTATTAATGATGTGACCTGCTCGCTCTACACGCAGGCGGGGGAGATGCTCTACGGAGAAAATCCGCTGGCCCGCCAGATGGAGGGGGCCGCGTTTGACGTATCACGCATTTATCAGATGGCGTCCGAGGGGACGACCTACTACGTCTATGACCGCAAGCTGATCGTGGAGGGCGTGGAGGATCTGTGGATCAGGGGGATGGTGCCCTTAACCGAGTCGGTGCGGCAGATGTCCGACATCACGAGGATCCTGATCTTTATCCTGCCCTTTTTGTTCGTGCTGGCGCTGACGGCCGGATTCTTTCTCACCGGACGGATGCTAAAGCCCATCCGCTCGATGGAAAAAACGGCCGAGGAGATTACGAAGGGAAGCGACCTCACACGCAGGATCGACGTCGGCAAGGGCGAGGGCGAGCTGTATGATCTGGCTGGCACCTTTAACGAAATGCTGGACAAGCTGGAGAATGCGTTTGCCGCGGAGCAGCGCTTTACCTCGGATGCCTCGCACGAGCTGAGAACGCCGATGAGCGTCATCATGGCGCAGGCGGAGCTGACGCTGTCCGCCGACCGCACGGAGGAGGAGTACCGCGATGCCCTGCGTGTCATCCGCAGACAGGGCGGGCGCATGAACGCCCTCATCAATGATATGCTGGACTACACCCGGATGGAGCAGCGCAGGGAAAACTATCCCCTGGTCCCGATGGACCTGTCGCAGCTGGCGGGCAACATCGCGGACGACATGGCGCTCTTAAGGGAGAAAAACATCACCCTGACCGCCGACATTGCGCCGGACATCAGCGTGATGGGCAACCGGGTGCTCCTGACGAGACTGATCCAGAACCTGATCAGCAATGCCTAACGATACGGCAGGGAGGACGGCCGGATTGAGGTCAGCTTAAAACGGCTGCCGCATACGGAGGAAAGTGCTGCAGAGGGCGTGCAGCACGTGGCGCTGTCGGTGCGTGATGACGGCATGGGAATCCGTGAGGAGGAGCTTGATAAGATCTTTGACCGGTTCTATCGCGCGGATGCCTCCCGTTCCACCAAGGGCAACGGTCTGGGGCTGTCCATGGTCAAAAAGATCGCGGAGCTGCATGACGCTGAGCTGTCGGTGGAGAGCACGGAGGGCGTCGGAAGCACCTTTACGGTGGTATTTTCAAAAGTTGTGGCACTCTAAGATTTCTTTAATATTCTCTTTGTAAGATGGCATTGAGGGTTGCAAGGGGCAGTCACCTATGGACGGGAGAAATGATATGAAAAAGAGAGGAAAAGGCTTACTGACACTCGCAATTGTTGCGGCGATTGCCACGTTGGGAACGGGCGGAACGATCGCTGCGGGCAGATTCGCGGAGAACAACGCGATCGGCAAGGAAGCCGCCCAGAACTTTGCCTACATTGACGCCGGCGTGATGCCGGACGCGGTGACCTGGGCGAGAACCAAGTTTGATTTTGAAAACGGTGTCTTTGTCTATGCGGTTGAGTTCATCGCCGACGGAGTAAAGTACGATTACGACATCAAGGCGGCGGACGGCACCGTCATCGCAAAAGAGAGCGAGCGGATCGCGGGGTACACGCAGCCGGCACAGACGGCAGCGTCCACCCAGGCCACCACGGCTGCCGCATCCGCGACCACAGAGCAGGCCGTGCAGCCGGCACCGGAGGCCGTAACGACCTATGTCAGCGTCGACGATGCCAAGCTGGCTGCGGGAGACCATGCCGGGGTGGCGGCCCAGTCCAACATTCAGTGGACCAAGGCCAAGCTCGAGCGTGACGACGGCCGCGTATACTATGATGTGGAGTTCTACGTCGGAGACATGGAATATGATTACGAGATCGACGCGGTCAGCGGACAGATCGTGGAGTCCTCACAGGAAAAGCGTGAGACGCCCGTGACACAGCAGCCGGTCGTGACAGCGACACCTGCGACGGCGGCAACCACCGCCACACCCGCAGCACCGGCGACTCCCGCCCCTGCGGCAGCACCCGCGCAGCCGGCTGAACCTGCGGCGCCCGCAGTCACGCAGCCCGCGGCACCTGCAGCGCCCGCACAGCCTGCCTATG
>JAFSRL010000172.1 GCA_017446125.1 Lachnospiraceae bacterium | reverse complement strand
TGGATATCTGAACGAGCTGCGCGCGTTTGAAAGAAACAGCTCGAAGGGTGCTTGCACACAAGAGAGCTGTTTCTGAGAAACGCATGGAGCGACCAGCTCCAGTGAGGAATCGCGAAGCGATTTCGAACTTGGGCGCAGCGAAAGGAGAATAAATGCAAGACGAAATCTTTGAGACCCCACAACCCACGGTCGACAACGACCGCATCGAGGAGGTCGATCTTAAAAAAACAATGGAGTCGAACTACATCGACTACGCGATGAGCGTCATCGCCGCGCGTGCGCTCCCCGATGTGCGCGACGGGTTAAAGCCCGTGCAGCGGCGTGTCCTCTACGCGATGATCGAGCTGCACAACGATCCGGACAAGCCGCATCGTAAGTGCGCGCGTATCGTCGGTGATACGATGGGTAAATATCACCCGCACGGTGACTCTTCGATTTACGGCTCCCTCGTCAACATGGCGCAGCCCTGGTCGATGCGGTACTGCCTGGTGGACGGGCACGGCAACTTCGGCTCCGTCGACGGCGACTCCCCCGCGGCCATGCGTTACACGGAGGCAAGGCTCTCAAAGATTTCGACACAGATGACCGCGGACATCGGCAAGGACACGGTGGAGTTTGTCCCGAACTTTGACGAAACGGAAAAGGAACCGGTCGTTTTGCCCAGCCGTTACCCGAACCTTTTGGTCAACGGCACGACCGGCATCGCGGTCGGCATGGCAACGAACATCCCGCCGCACAACTTACGTGAGGTCATCGCGGCGGTCGTCAAGATGATCGACAACCGCATCGAGGAAGACAAAGAAACAGAGATCGAAGAGCTTTTGGAAATTGTCAAGGCGCCGGACTTCCCGACGGGCGGTGTGATTTTGGGAACCCGCGGAGCGGAAGAAGCCTACCGCACGGGACGCGGCAAGGTGATTTGCCGCGCGGTGACGGACATCGAGACAATGCCGAACGGCAAGAGCCGCATCATCGTCACGGAGCTGCCCTATCTTGTGAATAAGGCAAACCTCATCGCGAAGATTGCGGACCTCGTCAAGGAAAAACGCTTAGACGGCATCACCGCCTTGCGTGACGAATCCGACCGCGAAGGCATGCGCATCGTGATTGAACTGCGTCATGACGTCAACGCGAACGTTATGTTGAACAACCTGTACAAGCATACCCAGTTGCAGGATTCCTTCGGCATCATCATGCTGTCCTTGGTGAACGGCGAGCCGAAGGACTTAAACCTAAAAGACATGCTGCACTACTATCTTCTGCATCAGGAAGATGTCGTGACACGCAGAACGAAATTCGATTTAAAGAAGGCGGAAGAGCGCGACCACATTTTACAGGGGTTACTCATTGCGCTCGACAACATCGACGAGGTCATCAAGATCATCCGCGGCAGCAAGGACACCGCGGTTGCGAAGGAACAGTTGATGCAGCGCTTTGGCTTAACGGAAGTGCAGGCGGAAGCCATCGTCAACATGCGCCTGCGCGCCCTCACCGGTTTGGAGCGCGAAAAGCTCGAGGAAGAGCATGCGGAGCTCGTTAAGCGCATCGCGGAGTTAAAGGCAATCCTTGCGGATGAAAAACTCCTGCTCGGCGTCATCAAGAAAGAGATTCAGGAAGTCTCAGACAAGTTCGGCGATGACCGCCGCAGCCGCATCGAGCACATGGACCACGAGTTCCAGACAGAGGACCTCATCCCGAACCGCAACACCGTCATCGCGATGACTTCCCTGGGCTACATCAAGCGCATGAGCGTTGACAACTTCAAGTCGCAGCACCGCGGCGGCCGCGGCATCAAGGGCATGAGCACCATCGAAAACGATTACATCGAAGACCTTTTGATGACAACGACGCACGCATACATCATGTTCTTCACGAACATGGGACGCTGCTACCGCTTAAAGGCGTACGAGATTCCGGAGGGCAGCCGCACCGCAAGAGGCGTCGCGATTGTCAACCTCCTGCAGTTAAATCCCGGCGAAAAGGTTTCCGCAATCATCCCGATCAAGGAGCTCGACCAGGACCGCAACCTCTTCATGGTGACGAAAAAAGGCACGGTCAAAAAGACCGGTATGAAGGAATATGAGAACGTCCGCAAAACCGGACTCATCGCAATCAACATCCGCGATGACGACGAGCTCATCGAGGTCAAGTCAACGGACGAGACCTCCCTCATCTACCTTGTTACCAAGCAGGGCATGTGCATCTGCTTCAAGGAGACGGATGTGCGCGCGACCGGAAGAAACTCCATGGGCGTACGCGGCATGAACCTAAACGACGGCGACGAGATTGTGGGCATGCAGTTGAATACGCAGGGAGACTCCCTCCTCATCGCCAGCGAAAAAGGCTTCGGCAAGCGCAGCGAGCTTTCCGAGTTCCACGTCCAGAACCGCGGCGGCAAGGGCGTGCGCTGCTACAAGATTATTGAAAAGACCGGTGACGTCGTGGGCGTCAAGGCGGTCAACGACGACTCGGAAATCATGATGATTACCACCGCCGGCATTCTCATCCAGATGGCGATGGACGACATCCGCAACATCGGCCGCAATACCTCCGGCGTCAAGCTCATCAACCTGGATGACGGGGTGAGTGTCGCCCGGATTGCAAAGGTCAGAAAGAAGGTGACCGACGGCGACACGGAATTAACGGACGAGGAAGTACAGGACGACGAAGACAACACGGAAGAAGCGGACACACAACACGACGCGACGGAAGGGGAAGACGTATGACGATCGGTTTACTGGTTTCGGAATTAAAGGACGCGTATGTGCGCGATTTGTGCCTGGGCGCAAAGGCGGCCGCCAAAGACCATAAGGCGGACTTAATCATCTTTCCCGGCAAGCTCATGGCGGCGGACACGGGACACAACGAGAAAAAACCGTACGAGTTCCAGCACACGGCAGTCTTTGATTACATCGACGACAGGGAGTTTGACGTCCTCATCATCGACATCGAGCACCTTGCGAAAAAAGCGCCCATCTTAAAGAAAGAGGAATTCCTCTCGGGATTTGGCGCGGTGCCGGTGTTAACGATTTCGGAGCAGTCGGGCTTTGCCTCGATTAACCTAAAGGGCACGAAGGAAAACCCCAAGATGATCGGGTACCGTGCCGTAACGGACGCGCTCATTTTTGCAAAGACGGGCTCCGTCTCGGAAGAGGACACGCTCTCCGTTTATACGGAGCAGGAGCCGGGCGCAGCCGAAGGCATGGCGACCCTGGACAAAATCGGAAGCGCATACTTCCGCAGAAAGTATTCGGACGATACTCCCGCAAAGGAAGTCATGGAGGTTCTGGCAAACGGCGGCTTTAAAAACGCGGGGCTCTTCCTTTTCGAAACCCCCGCGGACAACCAGATGACACAGATGTGGTCCATTCCGGAAACGATGCAGGTGGGCGCCATCTTAACGGACGGCAAGGTCACGGGCGCGGAGAGCTTAAAGCCTTCGGAGGACGCCGCGGACGTGCCGGAGGGCTGCGTAAAAACAACGAACGTGTTCAAGGCCTTCATGGCGGGACGTCACCGGACCTGGATCGCCAAAAACATCTTCAACGAGGGCAGGGAGATCGGCCTGTTCATCACGGAGTTCACGCCGATGTTTGCCGAGGGCTATGTGCAGGAGATGTTAATGCACTTAATCACCGGCGCGGTGCGCGTCTCCTATTGTGAGAAGCGCTTGGCGGAGAGCTTTGAAGAGATCAAGGCGAACAAGGAGATGATCGACCGTGACGGCAGCGTCTTGGACCACATGGGCGATCAGGATTACTTAACCGGCATCCCGAACCGCAGAGGCTTTTTCGCGAAAGCGTACGACCTCTTAAAATCGCAGTATAAGGACGGCACCTATGCAAACGTCGCCTACATCGACATCGATTCCATCAAGATGATCAACGAGGCCTTCGGCCGCGAGGAAGGCGACGGCGTCGTGAAAAAGATTGCGAACATTTTGGACAAGGTTTTCGGCGAGGAGGCTTTGATCGGACGTGTCCGGGGCAATGAGTTTGCGGTCTTGCTCATCACCAAAGATGCCGGACGGGGTGAAGTGCTGCGCAGCGACATGGCGCATCAGAATGCGAAGCTTGTCGCGGAAAACGACACGCCCTACCTCATCCATTTGCAGAGCGCAATTTGTACCTTTGCGTACCAAAAGGACCTGTCCTTACGCGAAATGCTCGCCCAGACGGACGACCACTTACAGAAGGTCAAGACCAGCATTTAAGACCGGACACGCAGCCGCAGGATGGTTAAATTTTCAGAAAACTTAAGTTTTTTTCTTGCAATTATAAAATACTTTTTGTATAATAAAAATGGACTGTTGTCCGAAAATTCTTGATTTCGGGGCATTTACAAGACGGATGCCCGCTGAGGAAAGGAGTTGCCTGTGTTAGCAACGCTGATACCGCTTTTTGACGATGATATGCAGGTCCGGGCCTATACGATCTTTTCGCAGAAAGTGAATTTCCTGCTGCAGCCGGCGCTGGCGGGGTACACACGTTATGACGGCTCCGGAGCGATCCTGGGACTTGACATCGTTGACAGTATGGGCATGGAAACGCTTGCGGACGACCGTGAGGTCTTTGTCGAGATGAACAGCGTCTCGGTATTCTCCGAAATCGAAACCATGTGCGATGCGCCGCACAACAAGATCGCGCTTTTGATGGATCACACGATCACGCCGGAGGAGATGTACGTCAACCGGCTTAAGGAGTTAAAGGACATGGGCTACCTGCTCGCGATCAGAAAGCTCGCGATCGAACAGTTCGAGCCCTACCGTGAGATTCTGCGCCTGATGGACTTCATCCTCTTAGATCACAAAAAGATTAACATCGGCAGCGCGAAGATCTATTTCGGCAAGATCTACCCGAACATCAAGCTGATTGCGGTCAACGTCGATACGCAGGAAGACTATGAAAAGCTCGTCGCGCAGGGCGGCTATGACCTGTACGAGGGTGCCTTCTTCCGCATGCCGGTCGT
>JAFSRL010000171.1 GCA_017446125.1 Lachnospiraceae bacterium | reverse complement strand
TCCCGATCTTCCACATGGAGGCGGGGAACCGGTGCTTTGATGAATGCCTGCCGGAGGAGACGAACCGCAGAATCGTCGACCACATCGCGGACGTGAACCTGTGCTATTCCGAGCACGCAAGACGTTACCTGAACGCGGAAGGAACAGCAAAGGAGCGCACCTTTGTCACGGGCAGCCCCATGGCGGAGGTATTGCGCGCGCACCTGGAAGCAATCAAATCGTCCGACATCTTAACGCGCGAGGGACTGAAGGAAAAGAACTACTTCCTGCTCTCCGCGCACCGCGAAGAAAACATCGACACGGAGGAAAACTTCACATCCCTTTTCACCGCAATCAACGCGCTGGCAAACACCTACGACCTGCCGGTGCTGTATTCCTGTCACCCGCGCGCGAAAAAGCGGCTTAAGGAAAGCGGCTTTGCACTGCACAAAAACGTGCGCGTGCACGAGCCCATGAACTTCACGGATTACAACAAGCTCCAGATGGAGGCAAAGTGCGTGATCTCCGATTCGGGCACCCTGCCGGAGGAGAGCAGCTTTTTCCTGGCGGAAGGTCATCCCTTCCCGGCGGTCTGCATCCGCACCTCCACGGAGCGCCCCGAGGCGATGGACAAGGGCAACTTCATTCTTTCGGGCATTGATGAGGCACACGTTTTACAGGCGGTGGAATGCGCGATTGCGATGAACGAGGAAGGCGCCTTCGGCGTGAGAGTGCCCGTGTATACGGAAGATGTTTCGAATAAAGTGGTAAAGATCATTCAGAGCTATACGGGAATCGTTGACCGGTTCGTATGGCGGAAGAAATAAAAAGACGCAGGAGGAATCACATGAGTCTGTATGAGAAGCTGTTAAGCGGCGAAGAGAAGCTGTCCTTAGTGGGCCTTGGCTACGTGGGTATGCCCATCGCGGTTGCGTTCGCAAAAAAGGTGAAGGTTGTCGGGTTTGACCTAAACGAAAAAAAGATTGAGCTCTACAAGAACGGCATCGATCCCACGAAGGAGGTGGGCGATGAGGCAATCAAAAAAACGAGCGTCGAATTCACCGCGAACCCGGAGAAGCTAAAGGAAGCGAAGTTCCACATCGTCGCGGTTCCGACGCCGGTGAACGACGACCACACGCCGGACTTAAGCCCCGTCGAGGGCGCGAGCCACATCGTGGGAAAGCATTTAACGAAGGGCAGCATTGTCGTGTATGAGTCGACGGTGTATCCGGGCGTCACGGAGGATATCTGCGTGCCCATTTTGGAAGCGGAGTCCGGATTGAAGTGCGGCGTCGATTTCAAGATCGGGTATTCACCGGAGCGTATCAACCCGGGCGATAAGATTCACCGCTTGGAGACGATTACCAAAATCGTGTCCGGCATGGATGAGGAAACCCTGGATGAGGTCGCGAAGGTCTACAGCCTGGTTGCGCTTGCGGGCGTGCACCGCGCGGAATCCATCAAGGTTGCGGAGGCGGCAAAGGTCATTGAGAATTCGCAGCGCGACATCAACATCGCCTTCATGAACGAGCTCTCCATGATCTTCCATGAGATGGGCATCGACACGCAGGAGGTCTTAAGGGCCGCCGGCACGAAGTGGAATTTCTTAAAGTTCTTCCCCGGGCTTGTGGGCGGACACTGCATCGGCGTCGACCCCTACTATTTAACCTACAAGGCGGAGGAGTTGGGGTACCACTCGCAGATCATTCTCTCCGGTCGCCGCATCAACGACGACATGGGCAAGTACATCGCGGAGAGCCTCGTGAAAAACTTAATTCGCGCGGATCTTCCGGTGAAGCACGCGAATGTCGCAATCTTAGGATTCACCTTCAAGGAGAACTGCCCCGATACGCGCAACACGCGTGTCATCGACATCTACAACGAACTGAAGGAATACGGCATCACACCCGTTGTGGTCGATCCGGAGGCGGACGCCGAAGAGGCTGCGATGCTTTACGGCATTCACTTCCAGCCGCTTGACGCGGTGAAGGACATGGACGCGGTCATCGTCGCGGTGTCGCACGATACGTTCACGACGTACGACAAGAAGAAGATCGACAGCTTCTTCAAGGCCGGCAATCCCGCGAAGGTCCTGATGGACATCAAGGGCATTTACGAGCGCGGGAATTTCCCCGCGCAGGAATACGCATACTGGAGACTGTAAGATGACAGACTGCATCCGTGTACTGCATGTATTCGGTACGTTGGGCCACGGTGGCGCGGAGAGCCGCATCATCGATCTCTACCGGCACATGGACCGTGACCGGGTGCAGTTTGATTTTGTCGTGCATTACGAAGCGGAGGAAACGGGAAAGAACTGTCCTTCCTCGCAGGAGCTTTTGTCCATCCGGCATGCGGACTACTTTGACGAACAGGTAAGGGCGCTTGGCGGAAACATCTATGCGGTGCCGCGGTTTAAGGGCTTGAACCTTGCGGACTATCAAAAGGCATGGGGCAACCTGTTTGAAGAAAACAAAAACACCTGGCATGCGGTGCAGGGACACATGACAAGCACCGCCGCGATCTACCTTCCGATTGCGAAAAAGGCAGGCATTCCCTTAACCGTCGCGCACGCAAGAAGCGCCGG
>JAFSRL010000170.1 GCA_017446125.1 Lachnospiraceae bacterium | reverse complement strand
CTCTCCCCGCAGGATACGCGCCCGCGCGTCAAACACGCGCAGAGAAAGCGCGTCTGTAAAAAGCTGCCGTGCGGCGCCAATGCGGCTCTCATCCATCATGATCGCTCTCCGACTCCGCGGCATTCGCGCCCACGGCGTTCGTCTCCTCATCCGCCTTCACAAAAATCTGCTGCACGGTGATGGTGCGCGCCTCGTCATCGGAAATCTCGGGGTTGATGTCGCGGATGATGAAGCGGTAGAGCTTGTCCGCAAGGGCATATTCCTCATACATCTTTATGAGGGCTTCCCGCGTGATGCGGTTCATGGCGCGGATGGCGTTCGTGTCAAGCGTCTCGTAATACGCGCCTGCTGCCTCCGATGCCAAAGCGCGCTCCTCATCCGTTAAGGCAATGCCCTTGTCGCGCGCCAAAAGGTTCATCGTCTTGACCTGGGAGATTCTTGAAAGCGCCGCCTCCTTGATGCCCGAGGACAGGGTTAAATCGTCCTTGTCCGTCGACCAGATCCCGTCACCGTAGCGGTCGGAATAGGAGGACTGCATATCCACTAAGTACACCATAATCTCCGAAAGCGAACAAGAGGTGTCCTCGATGCGGAACACCTCGTCTGAACGGAATCCTGTCGTTAAGACTATCTTGTTGATATCTCTTTTGCCGCAGCCGCTCAAAAGGAGCATGGCGAGCAAAAGAAGCATCAGGCTGCGTTTCATTCCCGTCTCCTTCGCTTCTATTGTAAAGCAAGACCCTTTTTCTGTCACCATGAAAGGGAGAGATTAAAAAACATCAAGAAAAGAGGATAAATTTGTCACTGGTAATTGCCTTTTGCCCCTGCTATGATAATATTTATCAACTTAACAAGAGAGGATTTACACTATGAAGAATTACACCAAGTACGAACGTCAATATTTTATGCCGCCCAAGGTCACGAACGACTGGGTGAAAAAGGATTATCTCGACCATCCGCCCATCTGGTGCAGCGTCGATTTGCGTGACGGTAACCAGGCATTGATAGAGCCCATGAGTCTCGAGGAAAAGCTCGAGTTCTTCCGCATGCTGGTGGAATTGGGGTTCAAACAGATTGAAATCGGATTCCCCGCGGCATCGGAGACGGAGTTTGAGTTTGCGCGCCGCCTGATTGAACGCGGCATGATTCCGGACGACGTGACCGTGCAGGTGTTGACGCAGGCAAGACCGCACATCATCAAGAAGACCTTCGAGGCGGTCAAGGGTGCGCCGCACGCAATCATCCATCTGTATAACTCCACGAGCGTTGCGCAGCGCGAGCAGGTCTTTAAGAAGAACAAAAACGACATCAAGAAGATTGCCGTTGAGGGCGCGCAGCTTTTGAACAAGCTCGCAAAGGAAACGCAGGGCAACTTCTCCTTCCAGTATTCGCCGGAGAGCTTTTCCGGCACCGAGGTCGACTACGCGGTTGAGGTCTGCAATGCCGTTCTGGATGTCTGGAAGCCCAAGAAGGACAACAAGGTCATCATCAACATCCCCACGACCGTCGAGAACGCGATGCCGCACGTCTTCGCGGCACAGGTGGAATACATCCACAAGAACTTAAAATACCGCGATGCGGTCTGCTTAAGCGTGCATCCGCACAACGACCGCGGCACGGGTGTTGCGACCGCGGAGGTGGCGGTTCTTGCCGGTGCGGACCGGATTGAGGGAACCCTCTTTGGCAACGGCGAGCGCACGGGCAACGTCGACATCGTGACCCTTGCCTTAAACCTCTTTTCGCACGGCGTGGACCCGAAGCTTGACTTCACGCACCTGCCTGCCGTCGGGGAGGCGTACGAGCGCTTGACCAGAATGACCATCAATCCCAGGCAGCCCTATGCCGGCGGTCTTGTCTTTACCGCGTTCTCCGGCTCGCACCAGGATGCAATCAGCAAGGGCTTTGCGTGGCACGACAAGCACAAGAAGGAAACGTGGAGCGTCCCGTACCTGCCCATCGATCCCAAGGACATCGGACGCGAGTACGACGGTGACGTCATCCGCATTAATTCACAGTCCGGCTCCGGCGGCGTCAGCTATATCTTAAAGGAAGGCTTCGGGTTGCTGGTGCCCAAGGACATGCAGTCAGATTTGAGCTACGCGATCAAGGACATCTCCGACAAGGAGCACGCGGAGCTTTCGCCCGACCGCATCTACCGGATTTTCAACGACCGCTATGTGCACAACTACGATGTGTTCGAGGTGATCGATACGCACTTCAAGAAGGACGACGGAATCTTCGCGACCATCATCATCGAGCACAACGACAAGGAGATTACGGTCTCCGCGGGCGGCAACGGACGTCTGGACGCCGTGTCAAACGCCATCAAGGATTACTTCCGCGTCGAGTATGACTTAATCAGCTACGAAGAGCATGCGCTCTCAAGCGGCACCACCTCGAAGGCGGTCTCCTATGTGGGCATCTCCTACCGCGCGCACACCTACTGGGGCGTGGGCATCGACGAGGACATCATCAAGTCCTCCATCGACGCGCTCGCAAGCGCCGTCAACCAGTTGGAGGAGGTCCGTGCCAAGGGCGTCGATCGCGACCGGCGCATCACGCTCATCAACAACTACATCCAGGAGCACTACTTAACCGTCACCCTGGACGATCTCTCGGAGAAGTTCTATTTGAGCAAGCCCTATCTTTCGAAGTTCATCAAGGAGAAGTCCGGCATGACCTTCGGCGAGAACGTCAAGCGCATCCGCATGAAGAAGGCGTCGCATCTTCTGCGCAACGGCAACATGAAGATCGAGCGCATCGCGGAGGCAATCGGGTACCAGAACGTGGAACACTTCAACCGTGTCTTCAAGACCGTTTACGGCATGACGCCGGTGCAGTACCGGACAACGATTGAAGACTGATCAATCCTTGTTCCATGAAATGGCGCTTACATAAACCAATCTATCTGTTTTTGCTGTTGTCATGTTTTCTGCTTGTCGGGGTTTTGGTCTTTGTCAGAAGATCAAACGCCCCGCAGGCAGTTTTGACGGTAGACGGATTTGCCGCCCTGGATGTGCGCCTGGCGCACTTAAACGACACGGGCGAGGCGGTCCGTCTTTCTTATGATGAAACACTTCATCGCTACGAGTGGTTTTTGCCTTCGGAGTTTCTTTCGCTCACACCCCGCGTGTATTTCCACGGAGGCGGCACCCTGGCAATCGGGGAAAACGTTTACAGAAGCGGTGATGTGTTTTCGGCGCCCGCCGAAGAGACACCCGTAACGGCAACCGCCTATGACGCACGCGGAAACCTGCTGGAGGAAGTCACCCTGTTTGTGATGCAGGCGCGTACCCTGCCAAGCCTCTACATCGATACGGTCTCCGGCTCCATGGACGACATCCATGCGGATAAGAAGCATTTGGAGCGCGCCTTGTTTTTTATGCGGGATGCCGAAGGGGCGGTCCACGGGCAGGGACAGTGCGTCGTGAACGGGCGCGGCAATTCCTCATGGGGCGCGGACCAAAAGCCCTACCGCCTGACGCTGGATGAGTCGCGGACGTTCTTCGGCTTGCCCCACGGAAGGACGTGGGCGCTGTTGTCCAACTACGGCGGCGGTGACTGGCAGTTGCGCAACCGCTTTGCCTTGGAGTGTGCGCACCGCATCGGGCTTTCTCCCTCGCCCGGGTATCTTTATATCAATCTCTATCTGAACGGTGTCTATAACGGAACCTACTTAATGACCCAGGAGATTGCGGCGCAGGGCGAGTGGTTTTTGGAGTTTGACCGGCGCTATGAGAATGAGCCCTACTATTTGATTTGCAGGAACAACGTCTTTGTCGTGAAGAAGCCCAAGACGCCGGACATCGATGCGTCCTTGGCATTTCAGGAGGACCTCGATGCGGCAATGCATGCGCTCTATGACGAGGCGGGTGAGGGGTACCGTGCGCATTTCGACCTCCCCTCGTTTTTGCGTTCGTACTGGATTCAGGAATTCTTTGTCAACTGGGATTATGACTTTTCCAGTCTCTACGTTTACCGCAACCGGGGGGATCGGTTGTTTTACGCCGGTCCCGCCTGGGATTTCGACAAGGCATGCTACCGTTTGGATTACGGACGGTTCCCTTTGACCACCGCGCAGGCGGAATGGATCCGGGATACGGAATTGAAGATTCAGTGGCATGAGGGGAACTTTCTTTCTGAGCTTGGGAAGAAGGACGATTTCCGAAAAGAGCTGTTTGCTTTTTACCGGGAAGAGATGTCTTCCGCGGTCGAAGCGCTGTTACAAGAAGAACTGCCCGTATGGATTGAATCGCTTAAGGACTCCGTCGCGATGGAGGAGGAGCGGTTCAACCGCGAAAAAAAGGAGCTGGATCAGGACGCGGTCGTTCTGACGAACTGGATTCATGACCGTAAGAGCTTCTGGGACGGGTACTGCGCTGCGCCCGAAGACTATTGCACGGTGCGGTTCGATTTTGAATGGGGCATCGTCGCCTGCCATGTCAGGAAGG
>JAFSRL010000169.1 GCA_017446125.1 Lachnospiraceae bacterium | reverse complement strand
CGTAGTGAAAAATGAGTCATTGTACCTGTCCCCGCTGACTCACCCCTGACACACTCCTGAAACATGCTGCCAAGGCCCGTCAGGGTCGCGATATACGGCACACCTTCCCTGCGTGCCGCCAAGCCGCCGTAGATGTTCGGCTTGATCGTATAGGTCAGGACGACGTCCGGTTTCTCCTTGCGGATGAGGGCGCGGTAGCCGCGAAAGAGCTTTACATCCTGCACCGGATTCATGCCGCGGCGGTTGATGTCGGTGCGCACCACACGCGCCCCTAAGCCGCGCAGCTCCTTCACGCACAGATCATCCGGCACGCCGCACAACACGTCATAGCCCTCCGCGATGAGGCGCTTGATCAGACCGCCGCGAAAGTCATACAGGCCGCTGCTGGAATTGATGAGGAGTAAGGCCTTCTTCATCCCGCTCACTCCACCGTCCGGTTCGCGTGAATGAGATCGGCCTCCTTCCGGATGCAGATCTCGTTGTATTTCATCATATAAATGCCTTCCTTGTACTCTCCGATGCTGACCGGGTTCGTCTCTCCCCTCAGATTCCGCAGGACACTCTCCACCAGATTGACCCCGGACGCGTGCGCATGCGGATAACCGCCCCCGAATCTGGGATTTACCTCGGAGAGATACCAGGTGCCGTTTTTCTCAAACAGATCGAGATCGATCATCCCGCGATAGCCTGCGGACTCCGCCATCTGTGCGATCAGCCGGAAGGCGTCGTCATTTTTCACCGACACCGACTTGTCCGTCTCGCCGGCACGCATCTTAATCTTCTTTTTCAAAAAAATCTGTGTGCACTTTCCGCTGATCATGTCGACGTAGGCATCCGCCCCGTACTCCTGTCCGTCCATATACTCCTGGATCATCAGATCATCATAGACATGGAAGAGCGTGTTCAGTTCCTCGTCCGAGGAAACCTTGTTGATGTTCAGGGAAGCGCTGCCCTTGCGCGGCTTGACAAAGACCGGATAGTGCAGCCGGTTCTCCTCCATCGCTTTTTTGAACAGCTCGATCTTTAAAAAGCTCATCGCCGTCGGAATGCCGAGCTTTAAGAGCATCTCATACATGTCGTATTTATCGAGCGACGCCTCGCACAGTTCATAGGAGGACACAACCGGCGTCACACCGATCTGTTCAAAACGGGCTCTCTCTTTTGCAATCAGGCTCAGCTCCGGATCGATGAGGGAGAGCACTCCGTCGATCTCCTCTTCCCTGCAGATTTCTATGATCCGGTCGAGATAGCCTGCTGCCGTAATCTCCGGTACCACGTAGGCCTTATCCGCGTCATACAGCGCCGGCGCGACAGACGAGCAGTCGGTCGCGACAACGCATCCCTTGCCCGCGAGCGCCTCCTTAAAAGCCTGTACCACTTTGTTGCGCGTCCCCGCGCTTAAGATTAATATATTCATACCTGCTCCTCCCTCACGGTCTGAAACCGCCCCTCATCTGCGTCAGATCATCAAAAAACAACGGTGTCCCGCCGGTATGCAAAAACAGAATGTCTTTGTCCCGGATCCCGTGTTCCTCCAGGTAGCGCAGCATCCCGTGAAATGCCTTGCCGGTATAGGTCAGATCCAACGGCAGGGATTCCGCCGTCAGCATCCGCTCCGTCAGTTCTCTCAGGGCGTCACCTGTCTTTCCGTAGCCGCCGAACGTGTAATCATCCACAAACTCCACGGCCGCATCGATGTCATACACAGCGGCGCGCGCGCCCAGATAGTCCCTGACGCTTTCCCTGACCACCATAGCGCCACGCGGATTGTCCCGTGCAATGCTGATGCCGGTGATGCGTGTCCCCTGTGCAGCCTTCATCGAAGACTCCCCCGACGCCGTACGCGTAAGAAGCTCTCCGCAGACAAGCCCCGCCTGTGTCGCGCCCGTTCCGGACGCG
>JAFSRL010000168.1 GCA_017446125.1 Lachnospiraceae bacterium | reverse complement strand
CTGGCTTTCGTACGGACACTCAAAGGTCCAAGGAGAACACCGTCACACCAATGCCTGTCCATTGTACAGCTTTAGCAATGAAAACGGTTAGTCCTAACTGGCTGTTAGGTATCTAACCACCACAACCTTATTGTAGGAGGAGATGAAACATGGCACGTGCAATTATTGTTGTTTTAGACAGCTTCGGCTGCGGTGAAGCACCGGACGCTGACAAGTTTGGTGACAAGGGAGCGAATACACTTCGCTCCTGCACCACCAGTTCCTATATGAAGGTGCCGAACCTGACGAAGCTCGGTATGTATAATATCGACGGCATCGATTGCGGCACAAAGGACGAGGCTCCCATCGGGGCGTATGCAAAGTGCCGCGAGGTTTCGATGGGCAAGGACACAACGACCGGACACTGGGAAATGGCGGGGATTATTTCGGAAAAACCCATGCCCACCTATCCGGACGGTTTTCCGGAGGAGGTCTTAAAGCCCTTCATTGAGAAAACGGGACGCGGTGTTTTGGTGAACAAGCCTTACTCCGGCACGGCGGTCATCGAGGAGTACGGAGACGAGATGGTGAAGACGGGTGACTGGATTGTCTACACGTCTGCGGACTCGGTCTTCCAGATTGCGGCGCATGAGGATGTGGTGCCGCTGGAAGAGCTGTACGAAGCCTGCCGCATCGCACGCGAAATTTTGCAGGGCGAGCATGCGGTCGGACGTGTCATCGCGCGACCGTTTATCGGCGCGAACGGCAAGTACGAGCGCACACCGCACCGTCATGATTTTTCTCTTCTGCCCAAAAAACCGAACCTCTTGAGCGAGTGCATCGCTGCGGGGAAGGAAGTGCTTGCGGTCGGCAAGATTCATGACATCTTTGCTGGGCAAGATATGACGGAGTATGTTTACACGGAGTCGAACGCGGACGGCATCGACCGCACGATCGAGTGGATGGACAGAGATTTTGACGGGCTCTTGTTCACGAACCTGGTGGATACCGACATGATTTTTGGCCATCGCCGGGACATCGACGGTTATGCGAAGGCGATTGCGTACTTCGATGAGAAGCTTCCCGTTATCATGGATAAGATGAAGGACGACGACATCCTCATCATCACGGCGGACCACGGCTGCGATCCGGGGTATGACGCCCACACCGACCACACGAGGGAGTACATCCCCATGCTGTGCTACGGCAAGTCGGTTCCTGCCGGGAACCGCGGCACACGCGAAGGATTCGCGGACATCGCGGCGACGGTGTGTGAACATCTGGGGATCAAGAGTGAAACGCCGGGCGTTTCGTTTTTGAAGAAGTAGTGTTGCGGGGCGGAGGAAAACCTCCGCCCTGTTATGATTTGTGCTTCATTTGTCCATTTATGCTATAATCTTAGTAGAAGGTTGCAGAATGAACACGCAAGAAAAAGAAATCGAAACCGGAATATATGAGTTTCTGAATCCGTGGGAAGTGGATGCGGGTGAGTGGCTGGAAAACCACTTGGATTGTGATGCGATTATCGATGATTTGGGGACGAGGATCGTCGTTTATGCTTATACGCGGAATCCGCAGTTTAATCGCAAACTGTCTGATTATCGTAAGGAGAGTTATTCCGGAAAGACTATTTTAAGGGGGATTTCATCTGTTGGACTTAATAGCATCTTTTAGCTCGCAAAGAGTCAGAACATTTCAGTTTTTTAAGTTGAGAGGGATTTTGGACGATGACACGCTGACCTTTTTATTTGACACAGGGGCAGCGTATTCTGTCATTGGAATCAATAATTTGATTCCTTCGAAAAGCAACCATGAATCTGATGAACAATTACTGGCTTTGGAAAAAATCATACGTGATGAGATAAAAAAGCAAGGTGTTTCAGAAAGGGCCCAACGCCTGAAGTCTGCAAATAATATTGATATTATTACTTACCCATGTGTGAGCCGTGGTGTTTCGATTGAGGGATCTAAACAAACAGACTTTTATTTTGATTTGGCGTTATCTGATTACATCAATCTTCCGTTGTTGGGCAGTAACTTTACAGATGACTGTAATTATACGCACAAGATCAATGGTCAGATAATTGTTTCCGGTATGAAAGACAGCCCCGGTGCGGAATCATATTATGGGATTAAGACATTGGATTTTTCGGGGATAAAAAAAGGGTATATAGGAAGAAGCTGAATTATGGATCAACACATCATCAACGAAATCAATAAGCGCCGCACGTTTGCGATCATTTCGCATCCCGATGCGGGGAAGACGACCCTGACGGAGAAGTTTTTGCTGTACGGCGGGGCGATTAACCTCGCCGGAAGCGTGAAGGGCAAGGCGACGGCCAGACACGCGGTCTCCGACTGGATGGAGATTGAGAAACAGCGCGGTATCTCCGTGACGAGCTCCGCGCTTCAGTTCGATTACGCGGACTGCTGCATCAACATTCTCGACACACCGGGGCATGAGGACTTCTCCGAGGACACCTACCGCACGCTCATGGCGGCGGACAGCGCAGTCATGGTCATCGATGCGTCTAAGGGCGTCGAGGCACAGACCAGAAAGCTCTTCAAGGTCTGCGCGATGCGTCACATCCCGATCTTTACGTTCATTAATAAGATGGACCGCGACGCACGCGACACCTTTGAACTCTTGGAGGACATCGAAAACAACTTAGGAATCGAGACCTGCCCCGTGAACTGGCCCTTAGGCAGCGGAAACGGATTCAAGGGCATCTATGACCGCGAGGCAAAGCACATCGTCACGTACTCCGACACGATGAAGGGCACGAAGGAAGGCACGGAAACGCACATCGACATTTCCGACGCGGGCAAGGCCGAAGAAGCCGTGGGCTTAGACGCGTTCGAAACCCTGACGGGTGAGATTGAATTGCTCGACGGCGCGGGCGCTGCGTTTGATTTGGAAAAGGTGCGCGCGGGCGAGCTGACGCCGGTGTTCTTCGGTAGTGCGCTGCAGAACTTCGGCGTGGAGATTTTCCTCAGGGCGTTTCTTAGGATGGCGACACCGCCGGTGGGGCGGGTGTCGGGGGAGGTAGTATCACCGACCGAGCACGACTTCACCGCGTTTGTGTTTAAGATTCAGGCGAATATGAATCCGGCGCATCGCGACCGCATCGCGTTCATGCGCATCTGTTCCGGGCGATATGACGCTGCGGCGGAGGTCAAGCACGTGCAGTCCGGCAAGGTGTTCCGTTTGTCGCAGCCGCAGCAGCTCATGGCGGATGAGCGCAAGGTTCTAAGTGAAGCATACGCCGGAGATATCATGGGCGTGTTCGATCCCGGCATCTTTTCCATCGGTGACACCGTCTGTATGCCCAAGGACAACGTGCGCTACGAGGGCATCCCGACCTTCGCGCCGGAGCACTTCGCACGCGTCAGACAGATGGACACGATGAAGCGCAAGCAGTTCGTCAAGGGCATCACCCAGATTGCGCAGGAAGGCGCGATCCAGATCTTTCAGGAATATAACACCGGCATGGAAGAAATCATCGTGGGCGTTGTGGGCGTGTTGCAGTTCGATGTCTT
>JAFSRL010000167.1 GCA_017446125.1 Lachnospiraceae bacterium | reverse complement strand
GGAGCGGGACGCGAAGGCGAACCTGGAGAAGATGATGCTCTTGGATCCCGAGCGGGCAAAGCGCAAGAAGCGTAAGATCATCGCGAAGCGCCTGGCTGTTTTCTGCACGGTTCTTTTCAGCA
The DNA here is from genome assembly GCA_017446125.1 of Lachnospiraceae bacterium. GTDB lineage: Bacteria > Bacillota > Clostridia > Lachnospirales > Lachnospiraceae > Butyrivibrio. The sequence continues at coordinate 3,439 of JAFSRL010000167.1, read as the reverse complement.
TCGCTGTGATTTTGTTTGCGTCCTTCCAGATTGTGCGTGCCGTGGGTAAGAACACCCTGCGCAGGGGTAAGGCCGCGATTGCGGGCGCACCTGCGCTTACCTTACAGGAGGTCACGGAGGAAGAGAAGGCAGCCGTCGGGTGGCAGGAGGGCTGGGTCAAGTACGACGACAAGTATTACGCGTACAACGAGGACATCTTAACCTTCCTCATCATGGGCATCGACAAATACGAGAATGTGCGCGCGGTCGAGCAGGGCACGAACGGCGGACAGGCGGACGCCCTCTTTCTTCTGGTCTTGGACCCCGGCACAAAGGAAATCAAGATTGTGGGCATCAACCGCAACACGATGACCGCCGTGGATGTCTATGATGCGGCGGGCGCCTATGTCACGACTTTGACCGCCCAGATTTGTATCCAGCACGGCTTCGGCAACGGCACGGAGGAAAGCAGCGCCTATCAGGTGGCGGCGGTGAGCAACTTATTCTACCGCCTGCCCATTCACGGATACGCGGCAATCAACATGAGCGCAATCCCGACCTTGAACGACGCGGTGGGCGGCGTGACGCTCACCTGCTTAGAGGACTTAACGGCGTGGGATGAGACCTTAACGTGCGGCAGCGAGGTCCATCTGATGGGGAACAGCGCATACGTCTATGTCTCGAGACGCGACATCACGGTCTACGGCAGCGCGGACGCGAGGCTCGAGCGCCAGAAGCAGTACTTGAACGCGTATCTCGCGCAGGCAAAGGAGCGCGCAAAGGGCGACCTTTCCATTGTCACCGGCCTGTACAGTGCCCTAAACAGCACAATGGTGACGGATGTGACCTTGAATGAGGTGGCGTATTTAGCCCCCGTCATCCGGGATTATGCGTTCGACAAGGACCACATCTATACCCTGAAGGGAGAAACCAGGATGGGACACAGCGAGGTGACGGGCGACGCATTCGAGGAGTTTTACCCGGACAGAGACGCGATGTACCGCATGATTCTGGACGTGTTTTATAAGGAAGTGAATTGATGATTAAGGTGTCAAAAGTCATGAAGACGGTCTTGCTTGCAAGAACCGTCGAATGACTTTGTGACACCCACAGACATGAGGAAGTAGCAAAATGCCTGTTTTATGGGCATTGCAGCGGATTCCGAATGGCTGTAGGATTGCGAGAATTGCGAAGCAATGGAGCAATCCGTGTAATCATAGATATGATGCAACACTTTTGACACCCAAATCATAATATGATAAGATAACTCTATCTATGGGACAAAAACAAGGACGACACATCGCCGGATTGACGGCGGTTTTGACGGGGGCATTGCTCCTTTCCCTGACGGGATGCGCAGGGCGTGACCAAAACGGTCAACAGGAAGGGGCACCGGAAGTGACACAGGATGTGACAGAAGTGTCAGAAGGCGCGGAAGCGCCCGTAGTCCCCGAAAATACAGGATGGGAGGGTTTTAGCGCTGCGGACAAAAGTGTGGACTTTTCCGCGATCCGCGCGATGAATCCGGACATCTACGCATGGGTGTATGTGCCGGGAACGGGAATTGACTATCCCGTTTGCCAGAGCCCGGACGACATCAAGTACGAGAGCGCGGACGCCCTGGGCAACCCCGATGCGAACGGATGGATCTTTTCGGAGACCGCGAACCTGAAGGACATGTGTGACTTCAACACCATCCTGCACGGTTCGGCACCGGAGGACGGCAGCAGGTTTTCCGCCCTGGCGCAGTTTTTGGAGCCGCAGTTTTTTGAGGAACACCGCAACGTAATCGTCGAGATCGAGGGCAACCGCCTGACCTACGAGATCATCGCGGCCTACCGAAGGAAGAACACGTCGCTGTTGCGGCTTTACGATTTCACCTATGAGGAGGGATGCAATCAATTCATCACCAACCTCATGATGAACCGGGACATGTCGATGCAGTTCCGGACGGGGTATGAGGACATCAGCCCCTACAACTTCCTTTTGACGCTCACCGCGCATACGCAGGGCAAGGCGTCGGAGGGAAACGACATCTCCTTACAGATTTCGCAGGGGATGAATGTCGAGCCCGCGGGCGAACAGATTGTGGTTTTGGCGGTTTTGAGCCACGACGAGGCGGGCACCATCGACCGCGAAATGGCGGACAGCGATCTGTGGTATGACTATCTGGAAGGCGACGGCGATGTGCCGTTGGAAGAATAAAAATTTATGAGCGTTACAGGTTCACAGCGAAAGGAGGACCTCAGTATGAAGAAGTTTGTATCGATTGTACTTGCCGGTGCCATGATCTGCGCGATGGTGCTGCCGGTTACGGCGGCAAGCAGCGCAAGCAGCGGCAACAATTCCGGCTCGAGCGCACCGCGCGTCGAAGCTTCCGCACCCGCTCCGACGGGCTTCCCTGCGGCGGTTGTGTCCGCGGCGGCGGCTGTCGGTAAGACCGCGGCGGAATACGTCAACAACGCGATCGTTTCGACCCCCGGCTTGGAAGGCGTTCCGACACGTCCCGTTGCACAGGGCGGTCACATCACGGTGAACGGCGCAAGAAGCCGCGTGACCTTCATCCTGAACAAGGTACCGCGCAGCGTTGCGACAAGCGCGAACACCACGGCAAACGCGATGGGCGGCACGCTTTTGAACGTGACACGCACAAGCTGCTCTGCAATGCAGTACTTCAACAACGCAATCGTTCCCTTCTATATGAGAGGGCTGGACGCGAACTCGAACGTGCGCGTCATGCGCTTGACGGCAGCAGGCTGGGAAGAGGTTGTTGCGGCATCCAGAACGGATCACGTGGATGTGTTGATGACCGGGCATGAGACCTTGATGTTTGTTTTAATGCCGCCGGCAGCGCAGTAAGCGCAGGTTTGCGATAAGCTTTCAGTCAACCAAAGGAGGCGGAAGACCCTGCAAACGGGTTTTCCGCTCCCTTTTTTTTGCCGGGGAAATATGCTATACTTAATCGTTCGTGCAAGACGGACCTTTGGCAATGAAGTGGTTTATTAATTAAGGAAAGAAAAGGGTTTTGGGAATGAAAACAGCACTAATCACCGGCGTGACCGGACAGGACGGTTCTTACCTGACGGAGTTTCTCTTGGAGAAGGGCTATGACGTGCACGGCACGATTCGCCGCAACTCCTCGGATTTTCGTGAGCGCATCGCGCACTTGGAGGGCAGGGAGCACTTCCATCTGCATTTCGCGGACCTTGCGGATTCGATGAGCTTAGTCAGCGTCATCGGTGCCGTGCGACCGGATGAGATTTACAACCTCGCCGCGCAGTCCCATGTCCAGGTGTCGTTCGACGTGCCGGAATTCACGGCGAACACGGACGCGACGGGCGTGCTGCGGATTTTGGAGGCCGTGCGCTTAACCGGCTTAAAGGACACCTGCCGCATTTACCAGGCATCCACCTCCGAGCTCTACGGCAAGGTGGAGGCAGTGCCGCAGTCGGAGGACACG
>JAFSRL010000166.1 GCA_017446125.1 Lachnospiraceae bacterium | reverse complement strand
GATATGCCCAGGCGTTGCCGGAAGCAGGCGCATTGGAAGAACTTTTTTGCGTCGCCGGTGTATTTGCGGTAACAGGCGCGGTTTGTGCAGCAACGGTTACCCTGTTTAACTCTGCCAAACATGCCTGCATATCTTTTTTGGTATTTGCTCTTGCACTCCATGGATCAATCGGAAGAGCGCCCAACTGCATTGCTGCAATATAAGCGTCTGTCTGATCGGCAGGCGCATTGGGATTGTTGTTCTTATTATGAAATGCGATATACTCGTTGTATTTCTTTTTATTATAATCAGCTAATGCAGTATAGTATTCATAAAGATACTCAGACTGGAACCGTATCACCTGGCCTTGCATATAATATGCTAAATAAAGATTATCATGCGCCTGCGCTTTCAATAAAACATTCACTTCGGGATTCAATGGTGTCAGAATACTGTTTACGTCCTTCATTGATTGCAGCTCGGTTTTTGCAAATCTTTGACCGAAAGCTTTTGCGCTTTTTTCATCCATCCCCATTTCATAGTAGTAACAAAGCGCATAAAAGGAAGAAATATCATCAAAATTTGTAGTGTAGTCTACGAGATCCTGTTTCAGCACAGCAGCACTATCCGTCAGGCTTAAATGAACGCCTATACCGTATATAGCATCAAAACCGGAATCACTAACCGGCAGTCTGATCGGAATTCCATCACCGAGAATACTGACTTTGATATTATAGTTTGCGTATCTGGGCGGAATCGTAGTTCCCTTTGTGAGGGATTTGAAATCACCCGCCCCTGCAGCTTGTGCAGTGATTGTGGCCACCGGCGACAGAACGATTGCAGTGGCAAACAAAATGCCGGTCAACTGTTTCAGTAATCGCTTCATAATAGTTCCCTCCTATACATCACCCCATGACTGTTACGTAAATAGAATAACATATTTTGTTCAGTTGGCAACCAGAATCTCATCAACATCCCCCGCCGCCATCTTCAACAGCTCGGAATCACGATAGATATCCCCCACGCGAAACGCGAGTTCCCCGGACTGGCGTACGCCGAAGAGCTCCCCCGGCCCCCGCTGCTTCAAATCCTCTTCCGCAATCTTGAACCCGTCATTCGATTGCTTCAAAATCTCCAGCCGCGCCGCCGCCTCCTCCTTCTTCGAGGAATTGATGAACACACAGTACGACTGCGCATCCCCACGCCCTACGCGCCCGCGCAACTGATGAAGCTGGGCAAGGCCGAAGTGCTCCGCATTCTCCACCATCATGACCGTCGCGTTCGGCACATTGACGCCCACCTCCACAACCGTCGTGGAGACAAGCACATCGATGTTCCCTTCCAAAAACCGGCTCATGATTTCATCCTTCACCGCCGGCTTCATCTGCCCGTGCAGAATTTCGATGCGCACCTCGTTCGGCAGCGCCGCCTTCAGCTTCTCCGCGTATGAAACGACATTCTCGACGCCCTCCATTTCTCCCTCTTCAATCATCGGGCAGATCACGTACACCTGATGCTGTGCCGCAACCTCCTTTGCGATAAACTTATACGCCGTGGCGCGGTAATCCGTATTCACGACCGCATTCTTAACGGGCAGCCGGTTCGCGGGCTTCTCATCCAGAATCGACACGGACAAGTCCCCGTAAAGCACAATCGCCAGCGTCCTCGGAATCGGTGTCGCGGAAAGCGACAAGACATGCGGCTGCACTCCCGCAAAAACGTCACCGCCCTTTTCCGCGAGGGTGTCTCTTTGGCGTACGCCGAAGCGGTGCTGTTCGTCCGTGATGACGAGCGCAAGATTTTGATAGGAAACCTTTTCCTGAATAAGGGCATTCGTGCCGACAATTAAGTTGTAGGTGCCGTCCGCAATTCCCTCCTGCACTTCACGCTTTTCCTTCGCGGAAAGACTTCCGACCAGCAGAACGGGATTCAGCGGCAAATCATGCGCCGCAATCAACTCCTTAAACGATTCGATATGCTGTCTTGCAAGCACCTCCGTCGGCGCCATGATGGCGCCCTGATAACCGTTGACGGCAACCATCAACAAAGACAAAAACGCAAGGATTGTTTTACCGCTGCCCACATCCCCCTGCACAAGACGGTTCATAACGCGGGCACCTGTTAAGTCACGGCAAATCTCCTCCCAGACCTTTTTTTGAGCATTCGTTAAGGGATAGGGCAAGGCTTCGATTAAGCGCCTGCACTCCGCAACCTCGATGCAGGGGTAGCCGTTCTTTAACGCGTCCTCATGCGACTTCAACGTACGGATGCGGTAGATGAAATCATAGAATTCCTGATAAGACAGCCTGCGCCGTGCGGCAAAAAAATCCTCCATGGACAAGGGGAAATGAATCTTGCGTACCGCCTCACAAATACCGATGAGATTTCGTTTTTCACGTAGCGCATCCGGCAGGGTTTCTTCTAAGTGCACTGCCTCCGCAACCGCCTGCTTCATTGCCTTTGTGACCGCATTGTTGGTGAGCCCCTTCGTCAACGGATATTTCGGCTGCATTGTGCCGCGGACTTCCTCATAGTTTTCAACGGTCGTCACACGCGGCTGCTCCATGAAAAGCTGCGCGCCCTTTTTCTGCATCAGACCGCGAATCACGTAGTGACGGTCCGTCTTTAAGGAGCTTTTCATATAGGGCATGTTAAACAGCGTGACCTTCAACTGCCCCGTAACATCCGCAACATGAAGCGTCAAAATGGAGAGCTTTTTGACAAATCTTAGCTGCGCCTCGCCCACAAGCATCGCCTTAACGGCGACCACCTCACCCTCATGGCGGGATGCTTCGTCGATTGTCATGATCTCCCCATAGATGTCATAATCGCGCGGATAATAAAGGAGCAACTCCCCGACGGTATGTACCCCCACCTGCGCAAAAAGGCGTGCGGTTTTATCACCCACGCCTTTTAATCCGGTCATCGATTCTCTTAAGCTTTCATGCATCATTCCGCGGAAACGATGTAGTAGTAAATGGGCTGTCCGCCCTGCTGCAGCTCCACGTCCGCATCGGGATAGGCGGAAGCGATTTTTTCCTGCAGTGCCAAAGCCGCTTCTTCGGTCACATCCTCGCCGTAGTAGAGACTGATCAGCTCCGCTTCAGCCTCCATCATCTTTTCCACCATGGCAAAGGTCACGTCCGTCACATCCGTTCCGGTCGCCATGAGACCGTTGTCACCGATTGCCATAAAGTCGCCCTTATGAATTTCTGTGCCCTCAATCGAGGTGTCGCGCACCGCGTAGGTCACTTCGCCGGACTGTACGGCATCAAGTGCTAAACGCATTGCTTCCGTGTTTTCCTCCACGCTCATTCCGTCCGCATAATTGATCGCCGCCGTGATGCCCTGCGGAATCGTCTTCGAGGGAATCACAATGATGGTTTGATTCTCCGACATCTTTTCGGCCTGCTCCGCCGCTAAGATGATGTTTTTATTGTTCGGTAACACAAAGACCGTATCCGCATTGACCGCGCTGACGGCATCCAAAATGTCCGCGGTCGAGGGATTCATGGTCTGGCCGCCTTCAATCACATAGTCAACGCCCAGTCCCTTAAAGATTTCCGCCATGCCCTTGCCGGCGCAGACAGCGACAAAGCCCATATCCTTGTGCGGCATCTTGCTTTGCGCCTTCACGGAATCCGCAGCCTGCACGTCCTCTTCATAGAGCTGCTCCGCAGCGCCCGAAACCGCCTGCAGGTTTTCTGACCAGGAGCCGTCCGCGTTCTTATGGAAGAGCTTCTCGCGGTGCTCCATGCGCATGTTGTCAATCTTCATGTTAGACAAAGCGCCCAGCGTCAAAGCGCGCTGAATCGCAAGGCCGGGGTCGTTCGTATGAACATGGATTTTCACAAGATCGTCGTCCGCAACCATCACGATGGAATCACCGATAGAGTTTAGGAACGACCGGAAGTCTGTTTCCTGCTTCTGGTTTAGAGGACGCTCCAGCAGAATGATGAACTCCGTACAGTAGCCGAACTTAATGTCGGTTTCCGTATCCGAATCATACGCTTTCGCACGCATCCTGGTCGCGGTGCCCTTGCTTGCACCCTCGGGAATCGTTAAGTCAAGCTCCTTCCCGAGATACGCATCGTACGCGCCCTTTAAGACCTGAATGAGACCCTGCCCGCCGGAATCGACAACGCCCGCTTCCTTTAAGACCGGCAGCATGTCCGGTGTTTTGGCAAGAACCTCTTCCGCGTACCGGATGACCTCCGCAAAGAAGGGCTCCAAATCCGTAACGCCTTCATCCAGAAGCTCGCCCGCCTTCATGGCGGCGCCCTTCGCGACCGTAAGAATCGTGCCTTCCTTGGGTTTCATGACAGCCTTATATGCCGTTTCCACCGCCTTGTCAAACGCGTCCGCGATGACAGCGGCATCAATCTCTTCGTGGTGCTTGACGACCTTGGTAAAGCCGCGCAAAAGCTGTGACAAAATCACGCCGGAGTTTCCTCTGGCACCGCGCAAGGAGCCGGAGGAAATGCACTTACACAGTGCCTCCATATTGACATCTTCCAGCGTGGAAACATCTCCCGCCGCGGACATAATGGTCATCGTCATGTTCGTTCCCGTATCGCCGTCCGGCACCGGGAACACATTCAGATCATTGATCCATTCCTTACTTGCTTCCAAATTCTTCGCAGCCGCAAGAAACATCTTCGCAAGCAACTGCGCATCCAACTTATTAACGCCCAAAATATACTTCCTCCTGCCCTCAGTCGATCACGCGGACACCCTCAACATAGATGTTAATCTTGTCGATGCCCATGCCGGTAAATTCTTCCACCTTATACTTCACATTGTCGATCAGATTGTCGCAGACCGCGGCGATCGACACCCCGTAAGAAACAATGACGTGGAAATCCAGACGCAGCTTTCCGCTGGGATTGATTACAACGTTAATCCCGCGCGTTAAGGAGTCCGGCTTCAAGAGCTTCGCGAGCCCTTCCCGCATGTTCACGTTCGCCATTCCCACGATGCCGAAGCATTCCACGGCAACCGCACCGGCGTACTGCGCAATGACCTCCTTATCGATATGGATGTCACCCATGTGTGTATTGATTGAAGTTGACTTCATGCTATCTTCCTCTCTTCATACCGTTGTCAAGAATCATTTGCCATTCAACTCTACATTATATATGCTATGTAATGAAAAAGAAAGAGGATTTCAAAGAAGTGCAAAATATGCTTGCATTTCATGTGCGGTTTTGCTATTATAGTAGAGCTGCGGATAAATCTGTGGCAGAAAGATTGAAACAGATGTTTTGCATCCGCAAGGAAAGGAGTTTGGATTATGGCAAAGTGTGAAGTATGCGGCAAGGGCGTTCATTTCGGCAACAACGTCAGCCACTCTCATAGAAGAAGCAATCGTGCGTGGAAGCCGAATATCCGCCACGTGGCCTGCAAGGTAAACGGCGCGACAAAGCGCATGAACGTTTGCACAAGCTGCCTGCGTTCCGGAAAAGTCGAACGGGCATAACAAACAAGCCGGCGAAACCGCCGGCTTTCTTATTACCTCTATTATCATTCAATCCCACAAGCGTTAAGCCTTCATCTGTAAGCCGTAGGAGGCGCACAGAAGGGAATATTCCTTATTGATCATCTGAATGACCTCCTGGTCGCCGTTTAAGTTGTCCGGATGGAAGATCTTAATCAAATCCTTATAGCGCTTCTTTAAGGCAAGCGGCGAATTCACACCGCGGAAGAACGCGGAAACGGTCTCCATCTCTTCTTCCTTTAGGTAGCGGCGCTCCCTGGCAAAATACGCCTTGTCCTCATCCAACTGCTTTTTGTCGCGCGTCAGTTTGTCATAGCCCTCGCGCAGAATACGCAGCTTCTCCTCAAAGAAGTCGTTGTCCGCGGCAAGCTTTTCCTTGTCGTACGCAATCTGTGCGCGAATCTTCTCGATTTCGCCCTTCAAACGGAACTTCTCATTTTCAAGGTGCTCCTTTTTCGAGTCGACGCTCGAAGCGAGGTTCTCCAAACGAACCGCCTCCTTAAACAGCCAGACGCGCAGCTCGCTCAAATCATCTTTCGTTCCGTTGATTAAAATTTCCTCGATTCTTTCTTCGTTTTTCATATAAATCCAAATATGTCCTAAACGACCAAAAGACGGTCGTTAAGTGCTCACAGTATCGTCAGGGAAGGCGGCGTCAACGGCTTCGTCATCGCTCATCATGGGCTCTGCGCTTCCGGATGTGAACCGGTCCACAATGTCCGGAACCAAATCAAGCACCTTCGTCACCGCATCCTGATTCTTGATGTTGACGAGCTTCGTCTGACCGTTCTTGATGACAAGCACCGCGGAAGGGCTCATTTTGGCGGAAAACCCGCCGGCGCTTCCGTTACGCTTATCCCTGCCGTTCGCACCCGCGCCCACGCCGAACGATACGTCGACAAGCGGCACGATGATGGTATCCCCGATCGTGGTTGCCTCACCCACAACGGTTTTTGTCGAGAGCACGGCATTCATGCTCCCCATTAACGATTCCACTACCCCGGTAAATTGATTGTCTGCCATAGTCCTCCTTCAACAGCCTTACGCCGCTTCCTTCAGTGTCAGGCTCCCCTTCAAAAGCTTCCTG
>JAFSRL010000165.1 GCA_017446125.1 Lachnospiraceae bacterium | reverse complement strand
TATCATATTATCTATTATTTTTAGCCTATGGAGCAACAGACAGTAGCATAAGGAATAATGATTTGCTCATTTCATCCCGGATGCAATACGATTTGAGACGAGAAGGAATTTCGACATGAATCACCAGACACCGCTTTCCATACGTTTAAAACAGTTGCGCACGGCGCATGCCTATACACAGGATTATGTTGCTTCCGTTCTGGGGATTATCCGGCAGACCTACAGCCATTACGAAACCGGCCGTTGTGTGCCGCCCACCGCCGCGCTTTATCAGATCGCGCAGCTGTACAGGATTTCCGTGGAGGAACTCTTGCGCATGGTTGTTTCCAGACAAGCCGAAGAGTTTTCGGCGACCGCCGGCGATGCGCCTTCCTCCGTCGCGGAGCAGGATTTGGAGTTGGAGGGGTATCTCGCGTTTTACAATGACCGTTTCAACCGGGAAAAATACCGGTTTTTTTCAGATGAGGAAAAAGAACTGCTCTATTATTTCAGCAGGATTAATGAAACCGACCGCAGGGAGATTATCGAATTTACAAAGATTAAGGCGAGGAAGTATGAGTGAGTCAAGGGGACGGGTACAGTGACTCATTTTTTTAAATGAGTCACTATACCCGTCCCCTTGACTCACTTCCGTGCCTTCTTAAACGAAAAGATCAATCCCGCATACGTGGGCAGGTCGAATTTCAGGTAGTACGGTCTGCCGTCGCACTCGCCCTTTTCCGCGGTAATCTTGTCCGGCACGCCCGTTCCGAAACCGCCGAACTTCGTGTCCGCGGAATCCAAGAGCTTCGTATACTTTCCGGCAAACGGCACGCCCACCATGTAATCCTTGCGATCCATGGGCGTGAAGTTTAAGACAAAGAGCAGCATCGCATCGTCCTTCGGTGCCTTGCGGATAAAGCTGTAAATCGAGCGGTCCGCGTCGTCCGCGTTGATCCACTCGAAGCCGTCCCAGGAATCGTCCAGACGGTAGAGGCAGGGGTACTTGCGGTAGATTTCCAAAAGCTGTCTCACGTAATCCTGCATCTGCCGGTTCAAATCCTTGTCGAGCAAGAACCAATCGATCTCACGCTTCTCGCTCCACTCGCGGTACTGCCCGAACTCCTGCCCCATGAACAAAAGCTTCTTGCCCTCATGCCCGAACATGAAGGTATAGCCCAGGCGCAGGTTCGCAAACTTGTCGACCTCATAGCCCGGCATCTTCTCCAACATCGAGCACTTTAAGTGCACGACCTCGTCGTGCGACAGCGGCAGGATGTAATGCTCCGCGTGATTGTAGCTCATCGCAAAGGTCAGCATGTGGTGTGCGCCCTTGCGCATCACGGGATCGAGCTTCATGTATTCGCAGAAGTCGTGCATCCACCCCATGTTCCATTTGTAGGTGAAGTTCAGTCCGTCATCCCCAGGCATGCCGGTGACGTTGGGCCAGGCGGTGGACTCTTCGGCGATCATCAAAAAGTCCTTGTAGGTGCCGCGCACAACACTGTTCAAGTGGCGGAAGAACTCGATTGCCTCCAGGTTCTGGTTGCCGCCGTACTTGTTGGGCACCCACTGCCCGTCGCGCTTGCCGTAGTCGAGATAAAGCATCGACGCGACGGCATCCACGCGCAGACCGTCGACGTGGAACTCCTTAATCCAGTAAAGCGCATTCGCGATGAGGAAGTTGCTGACTTCGGGCTTGCCCAGGTTAAAAATCTTCGTGCCCCAATCAGGATGCTCGCCCTTGCGCGGGTCCGGATCCTCGTAAATGCAGGTCCCGTCAAAGCATGCCAGCCCGTGCTCGTCCGGGCAGAAGTGCGCCGGCACCCAGTCCAAAATCACGCCGATATGATTCTTGTGCAGATGATTGATGAGGTACATGAAATCCGCAGGCGTGCCGTAGCGGGACGTGGGCGCGTAGTAGCCCGTCACCTGATAGCCCCAGCTTCCGTCGAAGGGGTGCTCCGCGATGCCCATGAGCTCGATGTGCGTGAACTTCATGTCCTTTAAATACTTCACGATGCGGTCCGCAAACTCACGGTAGGTATAGAACCCGTCCTCCGTGCCGTCCGGATGCTTCATCCAAGAGCCGATATGACACTCGTAAATCGCCATGGGCTCTTCGTAAAAATTCGTGCTCTTCTTGTAGTCGTACCACTTGCTGTCCGACCACTTGAATCCCCTTAAGTCCGCAGTCCGCGACGCGGTCCCGGGGCGCAGCTCCGCATAGGAAGCGTACGGGTCCGCCTTGTAAATCGTCCTTCCGTCCGGCGTCGTGATGAGATACTTGTAAAGCTCGTCCGTCTTGACGCCCGGCACAAACACGGTGAAGATTCCCGTCTCCTCCATGCGCTCCATCGGATGCGCGTCGCCGTTCCAGTCATTGAACGTACCCACAACGGAAACCGCAGCTGCATTCGGCGCCCACACCGCAAAGAACATGCCGTTCTTTCCGTTTTCTTTTGACGGATGCGCACCTAATTTTTTATAGATATCATAGTGCCGGCCCTTGCCGAATAAGTACGCGTCATCCTTTGAGATAAAGACCTTTTCTGCCTTCATACCGTATCCCTCATCGTCCCGCCATGAAATCTTTTTCGTGCAACACGACCATGTCCTCGTCGCTGTAGCGCTTGCGCAGAAGAACGTCGAAGAAATATCCCGCGTCCTTCTTATCCGCATGCACGATTGCCTTATCGACAATCTCCTTGACCTCCGCGAGCGTCACCCTGTGGTCGACCGTTTGCATGTCGTCAATCACGGTGTGCAGCGCGAGGATGCCGAATTCGTCAATCATGTAGCCGCGTTTCTCCGCGTATTTTTTTGCGTAGCTGATTAAGGCGTCATCGTCCAGGGGCTCGATGTCCACCCGCACGGAGAAGCTCTCGTTCAGGGTTTCGTTTTCTTTTAAGAAGCGGTTCATCGCCTTGCGGTTGTCTTCCAGAATGACGATCATGCCCTTCGTTTCCTTCTGCAATGCCTTGCGCAGAGAGCTTGCCGTCTCGTTCGACATGCCGCTTGCCTTATGGATGATGAGCGCGCCGTCGAGCAACTGGTCAAAGATGGACGAGATGTCCTTCGTGTTTAGGGCGCTTCCCGAAATCTTCGCGACCTTGCCGGAGAAGTTCGAGTCCGAGAGCTGTACGCTGCGGATTAAGCCCTTCGCCAAAGACAAGCTGCCAGCCCCTTCTTCTCCCGTGACAATCGCGTTGCCCACGTCCGCCGCCATGCTCATGTTGTCAATTGCATGGATGATCTGGCGTCTCGCGCTCTTCTGCATGATGTATGGTCCGAATAGGACTTTTTCTTCCTGTGTCATCGCTCTCACGCGTGCTTCCATCTCCTTGTCGACCGGGTCGTCATCGTCTTTTGCATTCCTCGTCTTTTCCGGTTCATTCTCCGGCGGATGCTCCCCGGTTTCTTCCGGTTCTTCTTGTTGTTTTGGTTGTTCGGTTTGTTCGGTCTCTTCCGTTTCTTCCGCGGCCTCCTGTGCAGTGATCTCTTCCGTTTCTTCCGCGGCCTCCTGTGCTGCGGTCTCGTCCGTTTCTTCCGCAGGCTCCTGCGCCGCGCTCTCTTCCGTTTCTTCCATCGGAAGGTCCGAAAGCGCTTCCAGCGTATCCTCCGGCGGCTGCTCCTCTTCAAGACCGTCCAGGATGGACGCAACCTCCGCGGAGATTTCCGGAATGTCGCCCGTCGTCGCGCCGGGCTCTCTGTCCGGCAGCTCCTCCTGCGCGTCTTCCTGCTGCATCTCATCCGTGTCCGCTTCGTCCGACGCTTCCTGTGACAGCTCTTCTCCGGACTCCCGTGCGGCTGCCGCTGCCGCCGCCACCGCAATGACCTTTTCCATGCCGGTCATTTCGCGCGCGGGTTCGTCGTCTGTGGCGGGTTCGTCAGACACCTCATCCGTCGGCTCCGCCGACACCTGTCTACGCTCGTGCAGACCTGCGTCCCCCGGACGCAGTGCACCAGTCGGCGCAAAACCAAGGTCCCCCGGACCTTGTACGCCCTCCAGGGGAAGGTCTTCAGAGGTTTCTGCCACCTCTTCCTCATGGAAAAGGTCGTCTGTGACCGGTTCTTCTTCTGTAGTGGGTTCCTCCACCTCCGCGAAGCCACCAATCTCGATGATTTCCTCTACGATATCGTCCGCGGAGCCCTCCGGCAGAAGATTCTCCGCGGCATCCTCCGCGATTGCGGTTTCCGCAATTTCCTGCTCCAATATTTCGTCAAGTGTAACGCCGGGGGTGGCGGGTTCTTCCTCTTCCTCAGAACCACCTGTCTCCTGAGCTTCCCCTTGAGGGGAAGCTGTCAGCGCAGCTGACTGATGAGGTGTCTCATCTTCCGAATCTTCAGTTTCCTTTAATTCTTCTGTCTCTTCTTCCTCCAGCATGCGCCACGGTGCGGTCG
>JAFSRL010000164.1 GCA_017446125.1 Lachnospiraceae bacterium | reverse complement strand
TTCCTGCCATTTGGTGTAGTCAAACCTCTCCCGTATAATGATCGCGATAAACTCTTCAGATTCTATGTCGCCCAATCCATCTCTCAGGCATTTCATTCCTTTGTCAAGTAATTCCACCGTGCTCATTTTCCTTCCTCCAGTATACCTTATATTATCATATTCCCCAGTCAGGATGAACCGGTTTATTTCACTTATCTGTAAAAATTACCTAAAACAAAAAACGGACAGGAGCATCTGACCCATCGATCAGATCTCCTGTCCTATGTATGAAAAGAAAGACTACAGCGCTTTTGCTAATGACTTCAGCAAAGCCATCGCCTCCGGATTAGCAAGCAGCTTTTCCACCAGCTCCCTGTCCCCGGAGGGTGCAGTCTCTTTATCCGGCTGAACCGCAGGCTCTTGATCTGCTGCCGGTTCCGCCTGATTTGTCGAATAGAATGCCTGTTCCATCCTCTGCGCGTTGATACATCTGTCCTCGTCGATGATATGGGAATATACATCCGCCACCATCTTGAGCTGCGCGTGTCCCGAATCACCCTGTACGGACTTCATGTCGCCGCCGTTCAGTTTCAGTTTATAGGTGATGCTTGAATGCCGCAGGCTATGGAATACCACCTTCGGAAGACCATTGTCCTTGATCAGCTTATTCAGTGCACGGTTGATGATTGCGCCCTCAATCGGCCTTCCATTCGGATATGCAAATACCAGATCAAAGTCTACATACTCCTCTCCGAACAGTGACTTGTGTTCATCCTGCTCCACCTTGTGCGCAACCAGCATTTCCGCGACTGTCTTAGGGAGAAACACCCTGCGCACACTGGTCTTGGTCTTCGGTGTCTTCAATACGAGCATTGTGTTCAACCTGCACAACGCAGAGGGAAACTTGAACATCACATCCTTCTCCCCGAGTTTTTCCAGTACTTCCCGGTTAACGCGCTGCAGCTCCTTGTTTACAAAGATGCTCGCCCGGCCTTCCGCAATGCTCTCCGGGGTAATGTCCACGCAATCCCAGGTTAATCCCAGCATTTCGCCCATGCGCAATGAGCAGGCAAACGCCAGATTCAGCGCAAGCGTCAGCAGATCATCATCACACAGTTCCAGTGCCTTGAACAGCGTTTCCGTCGTCCAGATGTCACGCGGCGTCTTCTCTTCCTTGGGCAGCGTCGCATGCTCTACCGGATTCCGGCTCATCCGCTCCCATTTGATCGCCTGGTTGAAGGCGTTCCGGAGAGTTTTGTGAATCTCCCTGACCGTATGCGGAGTGAGGTATTCTGTTCTGGGGGTATGATGCTTGGTGCTGACTGACTTTACACGCAACAGCTCCCGGTAAAAGTTGTCCATAACGCGCGGATTGATTTCTTCCAGCTTCATATCTCCGATCAGGGGCTTGATATAATTTGCAATGATCGCCGCACGCCCCTCATATGTAGACATCGCCCAAGTATTCACACCGTAAATCGCCATGTACTCATCCAGCAGTTCGCTCACCGTTTGCGTGCTCGGTACAGTAAATGTCCCCTGCGACTGCTCAAACTCGATCTCCTCCTTATGTTAGAAAGCGGGTTACTTGTCTGAACACAAACCGCAAATTCTATAAAATTGATGCGATTCGGGATGAATTACCAGAAACTCGGCAAAGACCTGATGACGGTGGATGAACTGGAGGTCATGGACGGCAACAAGTGCATCCTGCAATTGCGTGGCGTCAGACCCTTCCTTTCGGACAAGTACGACATCACGAAGCATCCAAACTACAAGTACACGGCAGATTTTGACGAGCGAAACACCTTTGATGTCGAGAAGCTCTTAAAACCGAAGAAGGTGAAGCTGAAGCCGGAAGACAAATATGTGGAATCGACGCCGACAAGGCGGTTTCGATTATGAAGCAGCTGTAAACAACACACAGAAACGGAGGTAAAGTATGGCGGACGTAATGGAAAGAACGGAAATGGACATGATGGAGGAGCTGCCCTTCCCCGGTGCCGAGCCGGTACAGGAAGTGGTGAAACAGGCGGAGGAGGTCGCGCAGGAAGCCGCGAAGGCGGAGCATGCGGAAATCTCCATCGCGTTTGCAAAGGGTCTGTGCAGCGATCCGTTCACGGCAAAGGACGGTAAGGAGTATGTGCAGATCAAGATTCCGGAAGAGGGCGGAGGCATCTGGCCGACGTTTGTCCTGCCGGCAAACCATGTCCATGAGAACCAGCACGGCAAGTTGTGCAGTTAACTTCTGTCCAATTTGCGCAGAAGTTATCAAATAAATATTCTGATAGACGACAGCCCGAGACCGTGCTATGATGAGCTTCCCAATATTAATCCTCCCCAAAGAGGATATATCCACACAGAAACGTGACGGCAGCGATGCCGTCATTTTTCTATCCTGGTGTAATTCCCACAGGACGACAACCTTGACTTTTGTTATAATGTTTGATAGTGATTCACATCGTTTGGAGGTCGAATGAAGGTCGCAATCGCATACTATTCACAACATCATGGAAATACAAAGAAGCTGCTCGATGCCATTGCTGAAAAGCATGAGGTGACGCTGATTGACGTAACAAAGAAGCAGGAATACGATCTTCGGGACTTCGGCATGATCGGATTCGCCTCCGGTGTGTATTACGGTAAACTTGCGAAGCAGGTCGTATCCTTTGCGCAGATCAACCTGCCGGATGGGAAGGACATCTTCACAATCTATACATTCGGCGGTGCCGGCAAGGATGTGGACGCAGAATTGATGGAAGTGGCAGACAAGCGGCATTGTAAGTCT
>JAFSRL010000163.1 GCA_017446125.1 Lachnospiraceae bacterium | reverse complement strand
TTCTTCCATACCTTCAATACCCTGCACCAGGCGGGAAAACAGATTGTCATCTCCTCCGACCGGCCGCCCAAGGAAATCGAAACCTTGGAAGAGCGGCTCAGGAGCCGGTTTGAAATGGGGCTTGTCGCGGACATCCAGCCGCCCAACTATGAAACCCGTATGGCAATTCTGCGCAAAAACGCGGAAAATAACCCTTATTCCATTGACGATAAGATTTTTGAATACATCGCGGAAAACGTCACCACAAACATCCGTGAATTGGAGGGTGCATACAACAAAATCATTGCTTTTGCGAGGCTTCATGAGGTCGAAATGACCTTTGAAAACGCGCAGGAAGCCTTAAAGGACATCATCGATCCGGCAGAAAACAAGGCACTCACCTTGGACCGTATCGTCGAGGCCGTCTGCGACCATTACCAGATTTCAAGGGAAGAGATTACATCGAAGAAACGTGTGGCGGAGATTGTTCTGCCCCGCCAGGTGGCGATGTACTTGTGCCGCCAGTTGCTTTCCGCGTCACTTGAGGAAATCGGCGACGGCTTTGGCGGAAAAGACCACACGACGGTGATAAACGCTGTGGAAAAGATTAAATTAAAGGTGGAAACCGACGATGCCCTGCGGAAAAATGTCGAATTGCTCCGCAAGAAGCTTTCTCCGGAAACAAGAAAGACGTAACGCCGCTTGCGGAAAGCAGTGAAAAAGGAGCATGTTTTCCTTCCTTTTTCCCCGTCGTTTCCACGCGGAAAAAGTTGCCTTAAAGCCTTGAAAATAGTATAATATTTAAGGTTATGCACTTATCCACAGACCCTATTAATAAGATTATTAATATTCTTTAAATTAATCCATAAAGGGAGAGGAGCCGTATGAAATTTATTTGTTCCAAATCCAGCTTAAGCGCTGCATTACAAATTGTGAGTAAGGCGGTACCAAGTAAGACGACCATGTCGATTTTGGAGTGTGTCATGATTGACGCAACGGAGGATTTTATCCGCTTCATTGCGAACGACATGGAAATGGGAATCCAGACCGATATCGCGGGTAACATTATTGAAAACGGATATGTGGCACTGGATGCGAAAATCTTTTTTGAGATTATCAGAAAGCTTCCGGATGCGGATGTCACGGTGGAAGCGGACATCAACGGCATCGTGACCATCAGTTGCGAGAAGTCCCGCTTCAATATTCCGGGACGACCGGGTGATGATTTTACTTATTTACCGGAGATTCAGAAAATCGACGGAATCACATTATCGCAGTACACCTTAAAGAATCTGATTACAAGAACCATTTTCTCGATTTCGGAAAACGATCCGAATAAGATCATGGGCGGCGAGCTGTTTGACATCGACGGGGAAACCTTACGCGTCGTTGCGCTGGACGGTCATCGTATCTCCATCCGCAAGGCGGCATTAAACAGCTCCTATCCTGCAAGAAAGGTCATCGTGCCCGGCAAAACCTTAAACGAGGTCAGCCGCATCATCAGCGATTCGACGGAGGAAGAAGTCAGCGTGTTCTTTACGGACAAGCACATTTTATTTTCCTTCGCGCACACACTGGTGGTTTCCCGTCTCATCGAAGGCGAGTACTTCAATGTCAACCAGATGCTCTCCAACGATTACGAAACCAAGGTGACGGTGAACCGCAAGGAGCTGGTCTCAAGCATCGACCGCGCGACGCTTCTTGTGAAGGAAGGCGACAAGAAGCCGGTCATCATTACGATCGGCGATACCGCGCTGCAATTAAAAATCAATTCCACGATGGGCAGCATGAACGAAGAGCTGGACATCGAGAAAAAAGGAAAGGACATTATGATCGGCTTCAATCCGAAGTTTATGATTGATGCGCTGCGCGTCATCGAAGACGAAACGGTCGATCTTTATTTTGTGAATCCGAAGGCGCCTTGCTTCATCAAGGACACGGCGGACACATACGTGTATCTGGTTCTGCCCGTCAACTTTACGACGGTGGATTGAGCCGTTGATGCAACAGGTTTTTTTGCGGGAAGGGGAAACCTTTATCCGCCTGGGACAGGCACTAAAGAAAAGCGGCATCATGGGCAGCGGCGCGGACGCGAAGCTGGTCATCACGGAGGGCGCCGTAACCGTGAACGGAGAGGTGGAGTTACGACGGGGACGTAAGCTCGTTACGGGCGACGTCGTTACGTACGAAGGGGAAACGTTTCAGATAGCAACATGATATTAAAGTCCTTGGAGTTGACAGATTTCAGAAATTACGCGAACGTGACCATTCCGTTCAGCGAAGGGACCAACATCCTATACGGAGATAACGCACAGGGGAAGACCAACATCCTGGAAGCCATCTTTCTTTCTTCCACGACCAAATCCCACAAAGGAAGCAAGGACAGAGAAATCATCCGTTTCGGTTGCGGGGAAGCGCACATCCGCACAACGCTGTTAAAAGACAACGCGACCTACCGCGTGGACATGCACCTGCGTGATAAAAAAAGCAAGGTCGTTGCCATTGATTCCCAAAAAATCAAGCGGGCAGCGGAGCTGATGGGGCTGTTGAATGTTGTATTCTTCTCGCCGGAGGACCTCGCCATCATCAAGGCGGGACCGTCGGAACGGCGGCGGTTCATGGACATGGAGCTGTGCCAGTTGGATGCCGCCTATTTGCACCACTTAAATCAATACAACCGCGCGGTGCAGCAGCGCAACCGTTTTCTGAAAGAGATGTTTGATACAAAGGGGAGCGCACACTGGGCGGACATGCTCGACGTCTTCGATGAGCAGCTATTGGAATACGGCTCCCACATCATCGAGCGCAGGGAAGCCTTCATCGAGGAGTTGAACGGTGTGATTGCTTCCGTGCACCGGGACTTAACGGAGGAAAAGGAACACCTGGAAATCCGTTACGAACCGGACACCGACAGCGACGAGTTTGCGCAAAGGCTGGGCGAGGCAAGAGAGAGAGACGTTTTCTTAAAAATGACAAGCGTCGGTCCGCACCGGGATGATTTTTCCTTTTTGCTGCGCGTCGACACGGCGCAGACGCAGTTCATCGACCTGCGCAAGTACGGCTCGCAGGGACAGCAGCGCACGGCGGCGCTCTCTCTAAAGCTGTCGGAGATTGAAACCGTCAAGCGTGTTACGAAGGAGCTGCCGGTTTTGCTTTTGGATGATGTGCTCTCGGAACTTGACGCAAACAGACAAAACGCGTTGTTAAACTCGATTGGTTCGTTACAGACAATCATCACCTGCACGGGTTTGGATGAATTCGTCAACAACCGGTTCGAAATCAATAAACTGTTTAAGGTGAACAACGGCAGTGTTGTGGCGGAAAATTGAGCGCGTTAGGAATGAGCCATGCGCGGACATCTGATCAGCGCCGTCGATGCTTGCATCCAGACGGCGGATGACAGATGTCCACATAGGGCGAGCCCCGTGTCACGAGAGAACGAAGTTCTCGAGTTGAGCGCATGGCGATGAAAGGAGATATATGTCAATAGCAGAAGAAATAAGCCAGGAGAACGCGGCAGCGTCTTACGGTGCGGATCAGATCCAGATCCTCGAGGGCTTGGAGGCGGTCAGACGCCGCCCCGGCATGTACATCGGTACCACCAGCAGCCGCGGTCTGCACCACCTCGTTTACGAAATCGTCGACAACTCGGTCGATGAAGCGCTCGCGGGATTTTGTGATGAAATCAAGGTCACAATCAACAAGGACAACACAATCACGGTCGAGGACAACGGCCGCGGCATTCCTGTGGGCATCAACCACAAGGCGGGACTGCCCGGTGTCGAGGTTGTCTTCACGATTCTGCACGCCGGCGGAAAATTCGGCGGCGGGGGATACAAGGTCTCGGGCGGCTTGCACGGCGTGGGCGCATCCGTCGTCAACGCCTTGTCCGAATGGCTTGAGGTACAGGTCTTCCAGGACGGTAAGATTCACCAGCAGCGCTACGAGCGCGGAAACGTCTGCTACCCCTTAAAGGTCATCGGCGAATGCGATGCCGCAAAGACCGGCACCCGCGTGGACTTCCGGCCGGATTCGTTGATCTTCAAAGAGACCCTCATCTTTGATTACGATGTCTTAAAGCAGCGCCTGCGCGAGATGGCGTTTTTGACCAAGGGATTAAAAATCACCCTGCGCGACGAGCGCACGGAGGAGGGTGAGGAAGCAAGAGAGCAGACCTTCCACTACGAAGGCGGCTTACGTGATTTTGTCGCTTACTTTAACCGTTCCAAGACCGCGCTCTACGAAGACATTTTATTTTTTGAAGGCAGCAAGAACAATG
>JAFSRL010000162.1 GCA_017446125.1 Lachnospiraceae bacterium | reverse complement strand
TCCTCAACCTCTGCGGAGATTTCTTCCTCTTCTTTAAGAGCTCCCCCACCCCCAAACAACTTCCTGACAACCGCCTTCAATACGCTCCAAATCCACCGCAGCACCGCCTTCAGCCGCGGGAAACGCTCCTTGCCCGCCGCCTTCGACGTCCCTGCCGCAAGATCTTCACGCGTCGGAATCACGCGAATGCCCAACAGCTTCACATACAGATTATGCTCATCCGGCAAATGAATGCGCACGGAAATCGCATGCAAAAGCCACGTCACCTTTACGGTCACAAAAATGCGCTTCTTCCATTCCTCATCCGATTCCATATATCCCTTTTCCGGAACAAGTCCTTCCGCGCGGTACCGGATGGGAACAAACATCACCACACACCCGATGAGGACCAGCACCCCCAGGATGACAAGAATCGCAATCCCTATTATTTTTAATACCGTAAGAACAACTGTCATAATCTAACTTACTATCACCAACAATGATCTGCTTAACCTTTCCCCCGGGGGGGAAGGTGTCACCGAAGGTGACGGATGAGGGGTTCTTTCATCCCTGTCCTCAAGATACCGCAACAACTCCCCTCCATACCCCCGGACAACCGCCTCCTCCGCGATTCGCGTCACAATCCGCATCGCGCCGCGCATCGTCTGCGCGAGCCCGTACACATACACGGGATGGGCACGGTAATACGCCTGCTTTAGATTCACCGCGTGAATCACATCAAGCTGGCCGTCGTTCACTTCAGAACGCGCCACCACATAAACCATCAACTGTCCCGCGCCGTGCTTCAACTTCCACTTCACACGCGCCGGATCCTTGATTGCGGAGCTGATATATAAATTTTTACAAAACCTACAGTACATTATTCCTCCGATAGGATTTCTGTTTGTCAGAAATCCAGCGCGCGTGCGGAATGCGCCAGCATCTACCTTTCCGCACGCTGTGCATCCTCTTGTACTTTGGCATTAAATGCCAAAATACGCGTCAAATATCCGCTTTGCAATGGGTACCGCATACTCACCGCCGCTGCCTGCGTTCTCAATGATGATCGTCACACAGACCTCGGGGTCCGTCGCGGGCGCGTAGCCCGTAAACCATGCGTGGGAATCATCGGTCCCCGTGTTAAACTCCGCGCTTCCGGTCTTACCGGCGGCGGAATAGCTTGCTTCCTTTAGCCTGCGACCCGTACCGTTCTCGACCACCTCTTCCATAAGTCCCTGCAACACCAGCGCTTCCTCTTCCCGCATGAGCCTGCGATACTCCTTCGGCGCATGCCGCGTAACAACCTTCCCCTCCGCGTTCACAACCTCACGGATGACATAAGGCGTCATCAGGACGCCGTCGTTCGCGATGGCTTGCGTAATCAGGTTCAAGTGCACGGGGCTCATCAACGTCTCGCCCTGCCCGATGGAGAGCTGCATCATCTCGCCGGTGGGCGTCGTGTCGTCGCAGTACGCGCTGCTTTTATTATACGGTACATTCAGCGGCAGGTCATTAAAAAATAACAGGTCGTTCAATGTCTTTGAAAAGGCGTCGTCATAGAGCGTCGTTCCCATGTTCGCAAACGACGAATTGCAGGACTTCGAAAATGAGGAGGTGAAATCCACCTTGCCGTGTGTCTGTCCGTGATAGCAGTTGATCCGCTCACCGTCCGCGTCAAAATGTCCGTTGCAAGTAAAGCCGTAGTTTTGATACGAGTCCGGATTCTCGCGCAAATATTCCAGCGCCGTCACAATCTTAAACGTCGACCCGGGCGGGTAAAGCCCAAGCGTCGCGCGGTTCACCAGCTCGCTCGAGCCGTCGTCCTGCGTCAACTGCGCCCAGTCCCTGTCCACGGTATTGGGATCAAAGTCCGGCTTCGACACCATCGCAAGCACGGCGCCCGTATTGGGATCCGTCACGACAATGGCACCCTTAAACGCACCCAGCGCCTTGTAACAGACCTCCTGCAAATCAACGTCCAGCGTCGTATACACATCATCCGCAAACGACTTCTTGCCCGCTTCAAAGAGCGCCGCCCTTGTCGCAAGGGAAGAAGTGGAATTCAAAAGATAATAATTCGCGCTCAGCTCCACCCCGTATTTGCCGTGCGTCGAATACCCGACCACATGCGCAAATAGGTTTTCATACGGATAGTTTCGCCGTTCGTTTCCCGCCTCATCCGTCAATGTCTGCGCAAGTACATCGTTGTGTGCGGAGTAAATCGTCCCGCGCACGTTCTTCGCCGCAAGCGCCGTCTGCTGTCCGTTGTAGCCGTTGTTCAACAGCTCCTCCTTGTGCGAGAGCGCGTACCACGTCACGTAGGTCAACAGCGCGGCAAACAGACAGACAAAAAACACACTCACCAGACGGATGGGCAACAGCCGCTCCCTGCGCTCCGTCACGGTGCGTTCAAACCCCTCATGCAATTCCTCATCCACTCTTTTGTGAAGCAAACACTATCTCCTTTTTCTGTGCTCCATCCGTTCCATGCGTTCCATTCTCTCCATGCGCTCGACGGCACGCTCATGCTCCTCGGCACGCAGCACGCACAGCCCCTCGAAAATAAAGAAGGTCACGATCGTCACCAAAACACTCGTCCCGCCGTAAGACACAAGCGGCAGTGTCACGCCGGTCAACGGCACAAACTTCGCGCCGCCGCCGATCGTCAAAAACACCTGGAAAATATACATCACACCAATCCCGAACGCAAGCAACTGATAAAACAAATCCCGCAGGTAATACGCCTGATACATAATCATCAAAAACGTGCTTAAGCAAACAAGGGCAAGGCATACGCCGAAGATAATTCCCATCTCCTCCGTGATTGCGGAAAAGATAAAGTCAACGCTCACCAGAGGAATCGCCTCCGGATTCCCGCCAAACAATCCAAGCCCGAAAAGCCCTCCGGAGCTGATGCCGAAAAGGGACTGCGTCACCTGATAGCCCGTGGAATCGATGACGCTCCACGGGTCGCGCCACGCCTGCACGCGAATCTGGATGTGCGTAAACATCTTATAGGCAACGATTGCCGCCGCAAAGCCGCCGCCAAATCCGGCAAGCAGGTAGAAAAAGTTTCTCGTTGCAACAAACAGCATCGTCAGGTACACGACAAAATAAATGAGTGCGCCGCCCAAGTCGCGTGAGGCGACAAGAATCAATACATGCGCCGCAGCCGCAACACTCACAAGAAAGACCTGCCTGAAATCCGTTGCCTTATAAAAGGCGGCGGCGATAAAAAACACATATAAAATTTTCACGAACTCGGAAGGCTGGAAGGTTACGCCCGCAACGGTGTAGGTGATTTTTGCACCCAACGTCGCGCTGCCCAAAATCAAAACAACTCCAAGCGCCGTTAAGCCTGTCAACGCATAAATCCAGGTCAGCTTTCGCAAGCTCTTCCATTTCGAAATAATGAAGGGCATGAAAAACCCGATTGCAATGGAGGCGCAGGCAATGATGAATTGCCGCACAGCCCGCGCAAGCGAAAGTCTGGTCAGGATAATCAACCCCACCATCAAAAGAAAACACATATTGTTGACGACAAGACGGTTCGCCTGCGGATAGACCATGTGAAACAGCAATAGTGTCGCAAACAGAATCACCACCTGAAACGCCATAAAAAAGATAAGATCGGTGTTCCCGGTCGTATAAGTCATCTGCACAAAGCTGATGAACTGAATCGAAAACATGAGCACATTCTGTAACAGATACAGCCCGTTTCTGCGTGCTTCGTTTTTATAGTAAAAGACCATGAACGACGC